>JAQTLZ010000023.1 GCA_028714635.1 Candidatus Paceibacterota bacterium | reverse complement strand
TATGTGGAAATTCATCAAGTTCATCCTCTCAATCGTTCTTCTCATCCTGATTCTCGCGTATTTCCTTCGCATACCGCTCTCGTGGTCTCGGTTTAACCAGGCGGTAGACAACGTCCGCGCTCTTATTCCTGAACAAGTTTTTTCTTTTTTGGGCCAAACACAAACCGTTAAGAAAGAAAAACCAGGAGCCTCTCCGGAGAGCGCTCCTTCCGGCATTATTCCATCTCTCGAGAATTTAACAGAGAAGATTTTTGCTCCCTCTCCGCTTCGGGTTGCTTCCAATAAGGAGACCGGAAATCTCACTCGAAGCGGGGTGATTGCTCTCACCAATGCTGAAAGAGCGAAAGTTTCCATATCTGCGCTCAAAGAAAACTCACTTCTTGATGCCGATGCGCAGAAAAAAGTGCAGGATATGTTCGCAAAACAATATTTCGAACACATCTCTCCATCCGGAGTGGGGCCGGGAGAGCTTGCAAAAAGCGTCGGCTATGACTACATCATTGTGGGAGAAAATCTTGCGCTCGGAAATTTTAAAGATGACCAGTCGCTTCTTTCCGCGTGGATGGCATCCCCCGGGCACCGAGAAAATATCCTCCAGTCGAAATACAAGGAAATCGGAGTAGCTGTTGGGAAAGGCCTTTACGAGGGGCAAGAAACGTGGATTGCGGTGCAGAGCTTCGGCTTGCCCGCTACCTCATGCCCGGAGCCTTCCGCAACACTCAAAGCCAAAATTGACTCTCTAGATGCCGAAATCGCAAGTCTGCAGAAAACTCTTGTCGCCAAAAAGGCCGAGATAGACGCTACGTCTGATGACTCAACATACAACAAAAAAGTAGTCGAATACAACGCTCTCGTCACTCAATATGACGCTCTGGTAGAGACGAGGCAGGCCGATGCGGGGACTTACAATGAGGGAGTGAAAGCTGCGAATACGTGCAGGCAAGAATCCGCAATCTAGTTTTTAGACAGTATCTTTAATGTTGTAAGCAAATTGTATTCCGAGAAGAAGCATCACTCCGACCAAGAGATAGAGATAATGCATCGGAAAAAGGGCAAGAAAAAGAGTCGCCACAATCGGCGTAATGACAAAGGAGAGTGGCGTGGCGGTTCTGAAAAAACCGATGATGTTGGAGTTTTTCCCTTTGACGTGCTTGAAAAAATACGATTCCGTCATTATTTCTACGAGCGATGCTCCGCATCGGGTGAGAAAGAGGAGGATGGTCCACGCGATGACGTTCTGTCCGAGAAGTGAGAGGAACAGGGTTGAAATCGCCATAAGAATGAGCCCCACGATGAGAATGCTCTTTTCGCCGAAGTGGTCTGAAATTTCTCCCCCGGGAACTTGGAAAAGAATGAATGGAATAAGCATAATGGAAAACATCTCTCCGATTGTGCCCCACGAGAAGCCGATGTATTGATGAAGGTAAATCGGCGTATAAATAATCATAACCGCGTAGAAAAACTGCAAAAGGAAATTGGTTACGTAAATGTGGAATAGATTTCCATTTTCCCTGAAATGAGAAAGGGCGTTTTTTACGCGCATGGTCGAGTACTCGGGATCTTGGAACGTTTTGAATTTTTTGATGATAATGGGGAGTAAGAGCAAAAGGAAAATAAAAGAGAGGGTATAGATGCTCATATAATTGTTTTCTCCGACGAGGTGTCCCACGACGAATGGAGAAAGGACAAAAGCAAGATTACACATAGTGAGAAAAATCCCCCTTATTCCGCCAGTGTGCGTCTCTGTTTTTATTTCTGTCTCAAGAAAGATATCTAAATTAAAAAGGAGGAGGGACGCCATACTTCCAAAAATGAGAAAACATATGCTTACGCTTGCTGCATTTGTAGAAAGAGCCATCCCGAGCATTCCTATCATCTCGAGGACGAGGAAAGAAATCATAAGCCGCCAGTTTCCAAATCGGCGAAGCAGGGAAGTTATATTGAGGAGAATTGTGATGTTTATAAGAGCGCTTCCCGCGAAGAGAAACGCTATTGTCTCTGTTGAAATGAATTGCTCGAGGAAGCTTGAATTGATATAGAGGACAAAGGCATAGTGAAGAGAGAGAAGAAAAGCGGAAAGATAAATATAGCTGAAGTATTTCTCCTTCTTGAGGTGGGCAACGATGTGTCTCATACCCATTCATTGTACTCTTCTTTATGATGCTGCTCAAAAATGTTTTCCCCAGAAGAAAAAGCCCCTTAAGCGAGGTCGAACCTCGCTTAAGGGGCTTTTGCGTTTGTCTATTTATCAGTTCCAATCGTAATCTGTGTTCCTTCTGAAGAGCCTACCATCGAGAGAGAAAGATTCCGATCGCCTTTTCCCGCAACGATAACTGTTGCCCCGCCGGCCTCTTGAGTCCCTTTGATAGTCCATCCGTTTGTTGCGAGGGCTCCTGTGTAGTAACTCTTGATTGTCGCGACAGAATCAGGAGAGAGAATCACAACAGCTTTCCCTGTTTGCCCCGTTTGATTTGAAGAAGCGCTGTATTGAATAGTTCCATTTGTGTAGACTGGCACGTCGGTGGGCCAATCGCTCGGAAGGGAATTCGTCCCATACGATACGGTGCCTTTGTCTGTGGTGATTGTTCCAGATGTTCCGCTGTTGTTTACATTCACATTTCCACCTGTTGCCTGTTTTATAGCCTGCTCTGCGGCGTTTCTTCCGAGAAATCCAAGTATCTTGCCTCCGAGAAAGAGAACGACAAGCAAAACAACGATTATGATAATAAGTTTCTTTTTCGACTTAGGCGCGCTTGCCTGCG
>JAQTLZ010000022.1 GCA_028714635.1 Candidatus Paceibacterota bacterium | reverse complement strand
ATCAGCGTATTCGAGAAGGGAATCGCTATATTCTTGATATTTAAATTCTTCAGCTACCTTTTTCCATACGCCAAAAATATAATTTTGGATAGCCATATCTTCGGGATAGAAATCCCGCACGCCTTTGTAGGGTTCAGTAGAAAGTTTTTTGTCAGTCATAATGTGA
Organism: Candidatus Paceibacterota bacterium; assembly: GCA_028714635.1. Taxonomy (NCBI): domain Bacteria; kingdom Bacillati; phylum Minisyncoccota; species Minisyncoccota bacterium. Next base: position 2,857 of record JAQTLZ010000022.1, on the reverse strand, counting down.
GTATTGTAGCGTATTATTTGGTAAAATAGAACACCATGATTGAAGATGCTCCAACAACACCAGAACAAGATGAGATGGAAGAAAGACCTCCGCAGTTGTCTACTGCAGAAGTTTTTGAAAGTCCCATTGAGCATATTCCGGAAGAATATGAAGCTCTGGGCTATCCTCTCTATGAGCTCTACGCTCCTTTATTCAAAGAAGTAACAAAGGACGGAAATCAGATCCGTCAGGGTGGAGCCTTTTTTACGAGTGGCAAGTGTTTCCGCAATTTTACTAATGGGAAAGGTGGACCGAAACCAGAGCGGCTTTTTAGTGAAAAGGGCCCAGTTGTGACGAGGTGGAATCAGGCGTATTGGAAATTTTCCGACGAGCATCGCGACATGGAGGACAAAGAGTTAAATGCTTCAGCTCCATCTTTTCGGAGTTTCGCTGATGAGGAAGTATTTTTAGCTATGCAGGAAAAAGCAAAAACGGTTGGAGAAAAAATAGTAGCTGGCACTATTCATGATGTTGTATTCGGGTGCCCAGAGGATGTTGCCAAAAAGCTTCGAGCTTTGCCGGTGGACAAAACAAAAGAGAAGGTTGGAGATTGCAGTAGTGCCGAGAAATTCTTTTTTGAATTTATGAATGACCCTCATAATACCTCGAGAGGTTTTAATTTGATTGTAGACGATGCGGGAAATCCGATCGCGCTCCATAAATTTGATGGAGAAAAATCCGCACTCCTTTTGACTGAAGTGACAATGAATAATATCCGTATTCCCCCAGGGAGTCTTCTTGCTGTGGAATATAGAGATGAAAAGAAAGAAAGGAATGCGGTCGTCCCGCTTTCCGAGTGTAAAGGATTTCAGTTTTTGCGTTGGTCAAGTTTTTGTCTGCCCGCTGAAGAAAGGCCTACCGTTACCCCCTACGCATACAGCGAACTACAGGCAGAGGGCAAATGGTATGGGCATGATGAGAAGTGGTATGTGGATGTCGCAAAGGCAGCGGTCGAGAGATTTAGTCTCTTCAAATGATTGTCTTCTGGAAGAGACGAGGAGAAACGCCACTCGAAGCTCTCGAACGATTGCGGAAAGAACGGCCTGAATTTTCTGGTGAAAAGATGACGTATGCTGGGAGATTAGATCCTCTTGCAGAAGGAGTTTTAATTGTGCTTGTAGGAGAGGAATGCAAAGAGAAAGAAAAATATCTTGGACTTCCAAAAGAGTACGAAGTGGATGTTCTGATTGGAATTGAGACGGATACGTATGACTTGCTCGGTAAAGTTACTAAAGTTGGGGAGGGGACAGTGGACGAAAATTTTGAGAAACTCCTCAAAATTTTCGTCGGAAAGCATACGCAATCCTACCCACCATTTTCTTCGAAGACAGTGGGAGGGAAGCCGCTTTTTGCTTTGGCAAAAAGCGGCGAGCTCGATGAAATTGAAATCCCCACCAAAGAAATTGAGATTTATTCAATAAAACTTTTAGAAAAATACGAGATTTCGGTCGGAAATTTTCTTCTGAAAATTTCCGACGACATCTCCCGTGTAAAAGGCGACTTCCGCCAAAAAGAAATCCTAGAATTATGGCAGAAAACGCTTTCAAAACTTCCTGACCAAAATTTTCCCGTAATAAAAATTCGTGTATCGTGCAGCAGTGGAACCTATATGCGTTCGCTCGCACAGAAACTCGGCCGTAAACTCGGCACCGGAGCATTAGCGCTCAATATTGTTCGTACAAAAGTAGGGGAGTATTCTCTTTAAGAAATAATTGTGAGCTTTTCTCTTTTGCTGTAAAATAGTGGACGAAAGGGGGTGAAGTATGTTCACCAAATTGAAAAAGTTGGCATTCGCCAAGCTGGACAGACTTGACCGTCGCGCGTGTTGTTCTTTCCCGATTTTGCGCCTCCGTCTTTGGTGGTGCAGGCTGTGGATTCGTGAGGATGAATTCCATCCCTCGCTTGATTTTGACCATGAGATCATCATCTCGCTTGATTCTCTTGGAGCGAAGAGATATTTTGATGACATAGGTCAGCGCAGGCGAATTGCTCACGAACGAGACCTGGAACGCGGAGACAAACTTCTTACTCGCCGGTAAGAAGTTTTTTATTTTCCAGTAAATAAAAAAGCACGAGACCGAAAGTCAGGTCTGTGCTTTGTTTTTCTCTAGCAAACAAGCGATGAGGCTATCTGCGAGAAATGTGACTAGTAAGCGCGGTGAACATTGCCTCCGTAGGGACGGCGAACCGTTGTTCTCTGGAACGGTTCAAAAATTTCCTCCGCCTCTGCCGGTTCATGCTTCTCTTTGCCGTACCTTTCCTGAAAGGTGGTGACGGCATCCGGAATCATATTGCCCGGTGCGTCCGACGGCATCGGTGCAAGCTTCGGCGGGGATTTTTTGGATGAACCATTTGCCAGATCGTGCCGCCTCTGGCGATTGGCTCGGAACTTCAGCCTTCCCGGACTTGGCGTAGCAAGTGCTTTGCCAAGCCGGAGAGCAGCTTCCTTTTTGTCCTCTTCTTCCTGCAAACGTTTCCAACTTTGACTCATGGCCTATGGCCCTCCACAATGGGTACGGGTTACTCTTTGACTGGAGATTACTATACTCGCAGGAGAAAAATAATCAACAACAAAGCACAGAACCAAGCTTCAAATGCTTCCCTCTGTACGGTTTCTTTTCTGGATGATATGTTGTAGTAAGAAGTTGCTACCGGAGTTTCATTGCCAAATCGGCAGAGGAGGATGTGATGAAAACGATGGGGGATTTTCTTGATGCTTTACGGCAAACAAAAAATCGCCAAGGAGAGCTTTTTCTTTGCTATATCTTTGGTGATGGTTCGCGGGACGATGATGAGGATGTGCGGCACTTTCGAGCTT
>JAQTLZ010000021.1 GCA_028714635.1 Candidatus Paceibacterota bacterium | reverse complement strand
ATGCTGGACGGCTATTTACAAAGTCATTGTATGAAATCTGGACGGGATTTCCATTTGAATCGTAGGACAAAATTCCCCGAAATTGATCATATATATTGTGAAGTATCGGATAATTTATATCCTTGAGAACATATACTTTATCTCCATGATTCGTTGCCCCAGCAAGCAAGAGATCAGATGGCAGAATTCCAGAAACGATAGATATATAATTGGTTCTTCCGCATCCGCCTCTATCAGTCCATATATATGATGTTGTATTTTTCTCTCCCCCTGTCCACTCTATATCTGGCACGCCTTCCTTGTTCATAAAATCAATCACGAGGTCATAATCACGTTTTGTCCCATCTGGAGCCTTGTAGTAAAAACCATTTTTTCCATTTGTTTTATCGGTGAAAACCTGCCCAACAACGGAATCGAAAAATATTGGAATAAGATTGGTCCCATCAAACAATTCGTCGCCAAAATCGCTGCTCATCGAACGAAGCACTGCTTTACCATAATGAATCTCCTTCGGCGCAATGAGCTCGGGGATCTCATATGCAGGGTCAACCGTAAATTTGGCATGATCAAGCCCATCACCATCATAAAGAGCCTGTGAATGTTTGCCCAAAAGAATAAGCTTACTCCCGAGCTGAATGAAATGCTCAAAACTGTTACTCCCCCCTAGCTCCCCCTCTTGAGAATACTGAACAAGAAGAAGCGTCCCTCCTTTGTAAGGACCATCAGTGACTGTGCCCACTTGATACGCATGAATATTAGAAGGCGCCGAAAAAGATGACGGAGGCGGACTCAAAAAAATATTGGGAACAGAAACTTCCTTTTTTTCATTCCAAGAAATAAAGCCGGCGACTTTTGTTGTGTCCGTTGTGGTCGCAGTAGTTACGGGCATCGGCTCTAAAGATGGCTCACTTCTCTGAATATGAAAAGCTCCATACCCGCCAGCAAAATACCCAATAGCTAGAGCCACAAGAAAAACGAGAACCCCGATTAAAACTGTTTTTAATAATGAATTTTGCATATATTAGCGCGAAAGGGTAAAAATCCCTTTTTCTATTCCATTTTTTACAGAAGTCTCCGCAGACGAATCTTCAGCAAGCTTCTTCAATATTGTATCACTGTCAGAAACTTGGCTCAAAGAAACTTGTCCACGACGGATATCGAGCGGAAATAAATAATACGATATAGCTTTATCGTCAACAGACACTCCAACAGAAAGGCCTCGCATCGTCTCTTTGCTAAAATCCTGATCAAAAACAAAGTTCCCAAGCGAGTAGAAAATCGCTTTTCCTTTATACTCTTCTATCGGCTCAACGACGTGCGGATGACTGCCCAAGATAAGGTCGGCTCCCGCATCAATGAAACGATGGGCCAATTCCACCTGTAAAGAAGTGGAATTTTTCTGATATTCGACTCCCCAGTGCGGGTAGACAATGGTGAACGCACCTTGTGCTTTTGCTTTTCCAATTGCACCCAGAATTACTTCATTATTTTGCGGGCCAAATTCGTGATACCCGACAAAAGCAATTTTTTGGCCTCGTACAGTTTCAGTGAGTGGGTCGCTTTGGCTATTGAGCGGATCTCCGAAAGTTTTGAGTCCCGCATCTTCAATCGCCTTTTGTGATTCCGTAAGCCCAACTTTTCCGAAATCCAAAGCGTGATTGTTTGCTTGGCTCAAAGTGGTGAAGCCGAGTTTTTTAAGTACAGGAATAATCGCTTCATCAAAAGTAAAATGAAGCTCCTTATTACGCAAATCGGCCGTCACCGAAGAAAAATCGGTGAACGTTCCTTCAGCGTTTGCTACAACAATATCACTTCCTTTAAGAAATCGTTTTATATTTGCCAAAGGATATTCGCTTCCATTGATAGCAATGAGATTGCGCACTTGCCTGTCGAGCATAAGATCGCCGAATGCAAGGACCGTCACGTGTTTGTCTTGCGCACTTTCACGCCGCTCAAAAAATCCGTCAATATAACTTGTCGTTTCTTCCAAAGCAGGATTTTTGGTCACCTGCGCTGAATTTGTGTGATGGAGTGCCCAGAAAGCATGTCCGCCTTCGGCCTCCATATATTTTAAATACAAACGCAATCCTGGAAGAGAGTCGGCGTCTGACATCTTGAGTCCATCGAAATCAAAATTGTTAATTACAGCGAGCATTTTCTCGTCGTGAAATTGCGCGACAGTATCCGGCAAGTAATGCGAGAAATCGAAAGAGCCGACCAACATTGTCCCTTCCGGCAAGATTTTGCGGATATTCTCTACGGCTTCATCAATTACTTTGTCTGATGCAGTATCTTTTACGATGATAGGAATAATTCTCGCGTTCGGAAATGATTTTTTAATGAAAGGTACAATCCCCGATACGCCATGTTCCCTTTCAAATGGAGCTTCTTCGATAGATACTGTGCCGGATTTTTCAAGCGAACGGATAGTGTCGCAATCGGGATTTAAGTTTCCGTATGGCGTATCCCAGTTATCAATAGAAGAAATAATCTGCCCATTACCAGCTGAAAAGTGATTTGGGCTAACAAGAAGAATATCTATCGGAGCATCGCTCGCGACAGTGTTCATCGTGTCCGCAATAATTGCCGGAGCGAGGAGATGATGATTTACAAAAACACCCAAAAGATCTTTTTTCTCGGGCATATCGTATTTTTTCACAACGCCAGCATAAGCATTATCAAAAAAATCCTTATCGCTTAAATATGATTGATGAACACCACTCGTGCATCCATGATCTACAGCAACAGGCAACATTTGTCCTTTTTGATGTAACAGAAAACCCAATGCAGCGCCACTCAAAATGAGGCACGGGATGAGAATATTTTTCAATGACTTTTCCATTTATAACGGGAGTTTTTTATTTCCCCTTTTTAAATTTCCGCAAGAAAACTATCTCCCCTATTATTATAAATTTCGTCAAAAGAACTGACGCGGGATACATCACATTGATGAATGAATAGCTTCCCATCGAAAACATTGAAAGAGAATGTTTAACAGCATCAACCCACATTGAGCCGAGCGATTCACTCTTGGGTGCATGCCAGGTTTTTCGCATCGTAGGGAAAAAGGCGATGAGATCGATGATTGTCGCAAGAATGACCGACCACAAAACACTGCTCACTAAAAGCCAAGGAAGAATTGCTCCCAGAGAAAGGAAGAGACATATTTTATCAAAACGCGTAATATCCTTCGTTCCATATCCGCCCTTGAGCGAAAGCACCAAAACAAAACCGGTCAAAAGTGATG
>JAQTLZ010000020.1 GCA_028714635.1 Candidatus Paceibacterota bacterium | reverse complement strand
ACTATTGTCGGTGCCGGAGCTGCAGAAGGTTCTATGGACGCATCAAATATGTTAAAGCCAGCGCTTGCCCGTGGAGAACTTCGCGCTATCGGCGCAACGACGCTGAAAGAATATTCTCGGCATATCGAAAAAGATCCCGCGCTTACCAGACGCTTTCAGCCCGTGCACGTGAGCGAGCCTTCGATTGAAGACGCTATCGCAATTCTCCGAGGACTCAAAGAAAAATATGAGCTTTTCCACGGTGTTCGCATCACTGACGATGCAATCATCGCGGCGGTAAATCTTTCGAGCCGTTACATTAGCGATAGATTTTTGCCTGATAAAGCGGTAGACCTCATTGATGAAGCTGCATCGTCGCTCAAAATTTCTCTCGAAGATATGCCCCCGGTTCTTGAAGAGACTCATCGAAAAGTGATGCGTCTTGAAATTGAAAAAGAAGCTTTGAAGAAAGAGGCAGAAACGTCGAAGATTGCGAAAGCCCGCGTAGCTAAATTGCAGAAAGAAATTGCGGATTTGAAAGAAAAAACATCTGAAATCGAGCTTAAGTGGAAAAACGAGAAAGAAACCATTTCCGAAATCAAGACAATTAAGAAGGAACTCGAGAGTCTTCGAATGGAAGGAGAAAGCGCCGAAGCTCATTCAGATCTCTCCCGTGCGGCGGAAATTCGCTATGGCAAAATTCCTGAATTTGAAAAAGAACTTGAGACAAAAGTAAAACGATTAAAGAAATTACAGAGCTCTCGCCGAATTTTGAAGGAAGAGATTGTGGAAAATGATATAGCGGGCATTGTTTCAAAATGGACCGGAATTCCAGTCACTCGAATGCTTGAAGAAGAAGCTGGCAAGCTTGCTCGTATGGAAGAGGAACTCAAATCGAGGATTAAGGGCCAGGATGAAGCGGTGCGAAAGATTTCCGATGCCGTGAAGCGTTCTCGCGTTGGAGTGGCAGATCCGAATCGCCCGATTGGCTCGTTTATTTTCCTTGGTCCTACCGGAGTGGGAAAAACAGAGCTTACGAAATCGCTCGCGAAATTTATGTTTGATGACGAGAAGGCTCTCATTCGTGTTGATATGTCTGAATTTATGGAGAAACATTCTGTCTCGAAAATTATCGGCTCGCCCCCGGGATATGTTGGGTATGATGAAGGCGGAGGCATTACAGAATTGGGTAGGCACCGACCATACTCGATTCTTCTCTTCGATGAAATCGAGAAAGCTCATCCGGAAGTATTCAACATTCTTCTTCAGGTCTTGGATAATGGGCGTCTTACCGATGCGAAGGGACGCATGGTGAATTTTAAGAACACTATTATTGTCCTTACTTCGAACATTGGCGCAAACTACATTGATAAGATGCAGAAAATCGGTTTCAGCACCGGTAATGCAAAAAGCGATTATCAAGAAATCAAATCAAAAGTGCAAGGCGCGCTCAAAGACCATTTCCGACCGGAATTTTTGAATCGTCTCGATGATATTATTGTCTTTGATATTTTGAGCGAAGAAGCCATCAAAGAAATTGTGGATATTCAGATAGGAGTTGTGAAAGAGAGACTTGTCTCGAAAGAAATCAAGCTTGATGTCGGACCTGAAGTGCTCTCGTATTTGGCGAAAGAGGGTTACAATCCGCAATACGGCGCGAGACCTTTGAAACGTCTTATTCAGGACAAACTTATGACGCCGGTCGCGAATCTTATGATTTCCCGAGGGGTTATGAAAGGAGGAGAGGTGTATGTCGGAATGAAAGGAAAAGAATTTATTTTTGAAGTGAGAAAAGTCGGACGACGCGAAAAGAAAAGTGTTGTCTCTGATATTCAAGTGGGGAAGGGAGAGGGGGTGAAGTAAAGGGGCAGCTTGTAGGTTGTAGCTGTTAGCTTGTAGCTTGAAATACAAATACTAAAGAAGCCGCGATTGCCCAAAGGCAATCGCGGCTTTCGCATTGTTTTTTCAAGGATTTTCTGTTACCTTTGTAGGGTAATGAGGTAACGGAAATGCGTCGGTACCCAAGTGGTCAACGGGAGCAGACTGTAAATCTGTTGGCTTACGCCTTCGTTGGTTCGAATCCAACCCGACGCACAATAACAAAAAACTTCCGCAAAAGCGGAAGTTTTTTGTTATTGTGCGCAGAGGAGTAATGCGCGGGGGCGCATTACGTGAAGGACTCGAAGCCTGTTTGAGCATTTTTTCTCAGAAAAAATCCAAACAGGAAACTGGTCGTGTAACGACCGAGATTCCAACCCCGCATACTTTTTTCTGTATTTCCCAGTTGTTATAGCCTGTGGTATACTTGATAAGTACTTATGACGAAAGAATTCTCAAATTTTCATTTTATTTTCCCCGTACCGATGCCTAAATAGCAGCCGGGGTATATTATTTCTTATCAAATACGTTCAAGCGGCCCCGGTGAAGGGGCTTTTTATTTAGCCCGCCAAAGCTAGACGTTTAACAAAAGGAATAACAATGAAAATATTATCTGTTGAGTTGGTAAGCGAGCTGGTAAAACGACATGGTTTGGAAAATTTTTTAGCCGGACTTATAAAAGAGCTTCGGTATGATTTCAGACGCTGGCACGAGTTTAATAAAATTCCTCGTCCGGCAATGCATGTGCCCGGCGGAGTATTGGAACTTATGCCTATTTGTGACGCGACATACTATGCCTTTAAGTATGTAAATTGCCACCCAAAGAATCCAGAAAATGGTCTTATGACTGTTGTGGCAACCGGGCAGCTTTCGCGGATAGATACCGGTTATCCTCTTCTATTTTCGGAGATGACTCTTTTGACTGCGCTGCGAACTGCCGCCACTACGGCAATAGCGACGGATTATATGGCAAGAAAAAATAGTCATACGCTCGCCATTGTCGGTACGGGGGCGCAGAGCGAATTCCTTGTGAGAGCAATCGCACTGGTTCGCGACATCAAGGAAGTAAGATACTTCGATATCGATTCTTCGGCGATGGATAAGTTCGAGCGGAATATGGAAGGCGGTAAATTCAAAATGGTGCGCTGTTCGAATGCCAGGGAAACAGTACGAGGATCAGATATTATCACGACCTGCACGGCCTGCAGGGCGCATGTTAATGTCCTTAAAAACAGTTGGATAAAATCGGGTGTGCATATAAATGGAATTGGCGGTGATTCTGTCGGCAAAACAGAACTTGAATTCCCTATACTTAATCGCTGTCGAATAGTGGTTGAATATTTCGATCAGTGTGTGGCTGAGGGAGAGATTCAGCGCTTCTCGAAAGAAGA
>JAQTLZ010000019.1 GCA_028714635.1 Candidatus Paceibacterota bacterium | reverse complement strand
TGGGGAGTTTAAGTGCGGCGGGGGTGAACTGGCTGGATGTAGGGAGTTTAAGTGGTGCGGGGGTAAATTGGGGGGATCTAGATGTGTTAAGTGACACGGGGATCAACTGGTTAGATTTGGAGGCCTTGAGTGATGCGGGGGTAAACTGGAAGGATGTGGGGAGTTTAAGTGTGGCGGGGGTAAACTGGCTGGATGTGGACGCGTTAAGTGATGTGGGGATCAACTGGGGGGATGTGGGGAGTTTAAGTGATGCGGGAGTGAACTGGCTGGATGTAGGGAGTATAAGTCAATCGGGGATTAATTGGGCGGATGTGGACGCGTTAAGTGATGTGGGGGTGAACTGGTTGGATGTGGATGTGCTGAGTGATGCGGGGGTGAACTGGGTGGATGTCGGGAGTCTGAGTGCGGCGGGGGTGAATTGGTTGGATGTAGACAGTTTAAGTGATGCCGGGGTGAACTGGGGAGATGTGGATGTGATGAGTGATGTGGGAGTGAACTGGCTGGATGTAGGGAGTATAAGTCAATCGGGGATTAATTGGGTAGATGTAGATGTATTAAGTGACATGGGGGTGAATTGGCTGGATGTGGAGAGTTTAAGTGATGCAGGGGTGAACTGGAAGGATCTGAGCAATTTAAGTAATGGCGGGATCAATTGGGCGGATGTGGATGCGATCAGTGATGTAGGGATCAACTGGCTGGATGTGGATGTGTTGAGTGATGCGGGGGTAAACTGGGTGGATGTGGGTGAATTAAGTAGGGTGGGGGTAAACTGGCTGGATGTGGATGCATTAAGTGATGCAGGGGTGAACTGGGCCGATTTGGATGTATTAAGTGACACGGGAGTGAACTGGTTGGATTTGGATGTGTTAGGGGATGCGGGGATTAACTGGGGAGATATGGACGTGTTAAGTGATGTAGGGGTGAACTGGTTAGATGTGGAGGTTGTGAGTAAGTCCGGGGTGAACTGGGTAGATGTAGGGGGGATGAGCAATGCGGGGGTTAACTGGTTAGATGTTGAGAGGCTGAGTAATGTAGGGGTAAACTGGGTGGATGTGGATGCATTAAGTGATGCGGGGGTTAACTGGGGGGATTTGGATGTATTAAGTGATGCAGGGGTGAATTGGAAGGATTTGGGGAGTTTAAGTGCGGCGGGAGTGAACTGGTTGGATGTGGAGGCGGTGAGCAAGGCAGGGGTGAACTGGCTAGATGTAGGGAGTTTAAGTGTGGCGGGGGTGAACTGGCTGGATGTAGAGGGGATGAGTGATGCGGGGGTAAATTGGGCCGATGTCGGTGTGTTAAGTGCTGCGGGGGTAAACTGGCAGGATGTAGGGAGTTTGAGTGCGGCTGGGGTGAATTGGGAAGATTTAGATGTGTTAAGTGATATGGGAGTGAATTGGCTGGATGTAGGGAGTTTAAGTGAAGCGGGGGTCAATTGGAAGGATGTGAGTAATTTAAGCAATGCGGGGATCAACTGGCTGGATGTGGAGAGTTTAAGTGATGCAGGGGTGAACTGGGAAGATTTGGATGTGTTGGGGGATGTGGGGGTGAACTGGTTGGATTTGGATGTGTTGGGGGATGTGGGGATCAACTGGGTAGATTTAGGGGAACTAAGTGATGTGGGAGTGAACTGGCTGGATGTGGGGAGTTTAAGTGAAGCTGGGGTAAATTGGAAGGATGTGAGTAATCTAAGCAATGCGGGGATCAACTGGCTGGATGTCGGGAGTCTGAGTGCGGCGGGGGTGAATTGGGGAGATGTGGATGTGTTAAGTGATGCGGGGATTAATTGGTTGGATGTAGGTGCGATGAGTGGGGCAGGGGTCAACTGGGGAGATGTGGATGTATTAAGTGATGCCGGGGTGAACTGGTTAGATGTGGAGGTGGTAAGCGAGGTGGGGGTGAACTGGGTGGATTTAGGGGGGATGAGTCAAGCGGGGATCAATTGGCTAGATGTGGCGGGGTTAGGGCATGTAGGGATCAACTGGGGAGATGTGGATGTATTAAGTGATGCTGGGGTAAACTGGGTAGATTTGGCGGTATTAGGAGGGGTGGGGGTAAATTGGCTGGACGTTGAGATTTTGAGTGATGCGGGGATTAACTGGGAAGATGTTGATGTGTTGAGTGGGATAGGGATGAATTGGTTAGATATGGACGTGTTAAGTGACGCGGGGATAAATTGGAAGGATTTGAGTAATTTAAGCAATGTAGGGATCAACTGGCTGGATGTGGGGAGTTTAAGTGGGGCGGGGGTGAACTGGGGAGATGTGGAGAGTTTAAGTGATGCGGGGATCAACTGGCTGGATGTGGGGAGTTTAAGTGCGGCGGGGGTAAACTGGGTGGATGTGGATGCGATCAGTGATGTAGGGATCAACTGGCTAGATTTGGAGGCTTTGAGTGAAGCGGGGGTAAATTGGAAGGATCTGAGCAATTTAAGCAATGTAGGGGTGAACTGGCTGGATGTGGATGCGATCAGTGATGTAGGGATCAACTGGGGGGATGTGGAGAGTTTAAGTGATGCGGGGGTCAACTGGAAGGATGTAGGGAGTTTAAGTGCGGCGGGGGTGAACTGGCTGGATGTGGATGTAATTAGTAAGGCAGGGATCAACTGGGGGGATGTGGATGTTTTAAGTGATGCGGGGGTGAACTGGCTGGATGTAGGGAGTTTAAGTAGTGCGGGGGTAAATTGGGGAGATCTAGACGTGTTAAGTGACACGGGGATCAACTGGTTAGATTTGGAGGTCTTAAGTGGGGTGGGGGTCAATTGGAAGGATGTGGGGAGTTTAAGTGCGGCGGGGGTAAACTGGCTGGATGTAGACGCATTAAGTGATGTGGGGATCAACTGGGGGGATGTGGATGTTTTAAGTGATGCGGGGGTTAACTGGCTGGATGTAGGGAGTTTAAGTAGTGCGGGGGTAAATTGGGGAGATCTAGATGTGTTAAGTGACACGGGGATCAACTGGTTAGATTTGGAGGTTTTAAGTGATGCGGGGGTAAACTGGAAGGATGTAGGGAGTTTAAGTGTGGCGGGGATCAACTGGGTAGATGTGGGGAGTTTAAGTGCGGCGGGGGTCAACTGGCTGGATGTGGATGCATTAAGTGACGCAGGGATAAACTGGGTGGATGTAGGGAGTTTAAGTGCGGCGGGGGTCAACTGGCTGGATGTGGACGCATTAAGTGATGCAGGGGTTAACTGGGGGGATGTGGATGTTTTAAGTGATGCGGGGGTGAACTGGCTGGATGTGGGGAGTTTAAGTGGTGCGGGGATCAACTGGGTGGATGTGGGGAGTTTAAGTGCGGCGGGGGTAAATTGGCTGGATGTGGATGCCTTAAGTGACGCAGGGATCAACTGGGTGGATGTGGGGAGTTTAAGTGTGGCGGGGGTCAACTGGCTGGATGTAGACGCATTAAGTGATGCCGGGGTTAACTGGGTGGATGTGGGGAGTTTAAGTGCGGCGGGGGTGAACTGGCTGGATGTAGGGAGTTTAAGTGGTGCGGGGGTAAATTGGGGGGATCTAGATGTGTTAAGTGACACGGGGATCAACTGGTTAGATTTGGAGGCCTT
>JAQTLZ010000018.1 GCA_028714635.1 Candidatus Paceibacterota bacterium | reverse complement strand
AAGTTCAGCTTCGGTCGAAAGCGAAGCGGCAGGAGCAGGTGCTAGCGCGACAATTCCGGAAGTACATGCCTCTCCGACAATGGTCGCGCCGGCAGTGGACAGCGCGGGCGCCGAGAAGGTTTCCGCACCTCCGCCGCCTCCGCCGGACCCGAGCAATCAGAAGATGCCGACCGTCCGGGCGTGGCAAAGCGTAGTGGGACCTCGGCTCGTCCCGCTCAGCTTCACGCAAGAAAGCGCGGCCGAAATCATTTTCCTGCCGACGGCGGGACGTGGTGAGCAGAAAATCGGCCCGTTCTTCTTCAAGGCCGAGGCTGAGGATGGAGCGAGGTTGTACCGGCAAATCACGCTCTCCAGCGACCGCGAAATGGCGGCGCTCCTAAAACAGATCTCGGAATCACCCCTTCCCAAGGGGACGAAACTGAACATCTGCGCATTCTGCGGCAATCATGGAAGCTTCACCTTCGCCGACGGGAGCAGTTCGCAGAACTTCCGAACTCAGACGGACGCGTTCGTGACGCTGAAAGACGCTATCCGCGACGGCAAGGTTTTGCGCGAAGAACTGGCGTATCTGACCCGCCAGCTCTACAATTGCAAACTGCCGGAAACGAATTCGGCGCGCAGGATGGATGGGCTCGGTATCTCGAGCATGCTCGGAGCTTTGGGCGGTGGGTCATCGTTTGCCCGCGCGTTCGAAGAGCTGATCAGCCTCGGACAGGACTAATCGACAGGACAGCAGAAGAAGTGTCAGCAAAAAAATAAACGAGTAGAGTATTTCAAAAAAGTGCCAGGTCTCTTGTAAAGAGACCTGGTTTTATTTTTGCCTACCTGAGAAGACTTGACATTTGTTCAAAAGTTGGCATACTGTTTTCTAGAAAATGCACCACGCCGAGAATGTCTCGGACACACAAAACGCGAAACTTGGGAATAAGGAGAGGGACAAATGCCTGAATTAGTCATCGCGAAAGATCTTCCGGCGAAACTTATCGGGAGACGAATCCCGAATATTCCGTTGGAAAGCACAGAGAAAAACTGGCTGAAAAAAGCATACCTCGCGGAGTACATCGGCGAGGCGGCCATTGTCGGAGTCTTCCCGCTCGGGGTAGGGTTCAGGGAGGTGCCACCGCTCGAATGGACGGAAGTCGAAGCCATCGACGCATGCATGGAGCAGAATCGGGAACTGCGGAACAAGCATCACGGGATGAAAACTCTCGGCATCAACATCGTGGCTTTGAGCGTTCAGACCCGCGTCGCACAGTTGGAATTCGCGCAGGAGATGAATTTGCCGTTCCCCCTCTTGAGCGACCCGGGTGTCACGCTTGCCGAGGAGCTCGGCCTGCCGACATTCAGAGTCGGGAGTTGCCGTTACTACCAAAGGCTACTTCTGTTCTGTGTGAAGGGCAAGGTCGCCGGTGTGGCGTATCCGGTGAGCGATCCAAAGCGAGCCATCGCGGATATGGCAGCCTGCATCCACGAGGCGCTAATCGATCGCGTGGGATGAGAAGCGAAAATAATTTGGGATGAGTGAAGCGCAACAACGCTTCACTCTTTTTTTATTTTATCGATAATATAATAAATAATTAAAGCAAGAATTGACCAGTAGAGAGCAAACACAGCGGCAACAAAAGGTTTTCGATCCTGATTTTTGCCACACAAAAATCATGTCAAAAGATTTTTAGCTAATGCGTAAAAATTTTTGACCTGCACGCAAGCAAATATGAGCAAATTGCTTCATCTCTCAAGATGAATCCACTCTTGTACAGCCTGTGATACAGCCTTTAATCTCTCACGCGGTATTCCTTCCATATGCTCTGCACCCACATGACTATCAAGACTACCTGATACCCTAAAGTCTTTCCCTATAGTTTTTAAGGAAAGCAAAGCTAATTCTCTTTCTCGTTCCGAGAGTCCTTGTTTTTGAAAAAATTCATCCGCCTTTGTGGTGGCTTCTTCTGCCTCTATCGTATGCGTTTGTTCTTCAGGATCTTCAAATGGCATATCCATATATTATAGAGGAAAATTGGATTTTTTCAAGAAATGAGAAAATTACCTCACCCCGCTACTCACTATATCTCTGCAATGTTCATGATGTTCACAGACTGTTTTCCTCTCCCATTAATAAAAAGAGTCTTTCATTCTTTTGAAGCTCAATGCGGAACTTGTGAATATTGACATAAATATATTTCATGTTAAGCTAATTGGCAGAGTCCAATTAGATAGATAGAAGATTGGAACTAGTCAGGTCAATGTTTCCTACCTGCAAGAAAGGAAACGCCTTTAATAGGAGGGGAAATCCAAGATGACGGCCGATACCAGGCTCTGTGACTCCGCCAACGTAGAGAAGTGGGTCGAAGATGTGTTGCGCCCGCTCTGCAAAGACGGCGAACTTGACCGCGCAGTCAAGGTGGCAACTAAGGATGAGCAGCAGGCTGGCGATATCTACATAAATTGCTACCAGTTGCTTGTCGCCATGATCCAGGGAAAACCGGGGAGTGTGGATGTGCACACCCAGGAAGACAAGCCTAGTTTTCTGTTTGTAGCGAATCCTGGTGATCCACAGACGTTCCTCGAGATCCGCTGCGACCCGCATCCGGTCAAGCTGACGGTGTACGTGGATTAAATTCCGTGGGAAATGAGCTCAAATGTAAATCCGTTGGAGTGGAAAAAACCATTTCGACGGTTTTTTCTTTGTTTATATTTTGTCGCTGCTCCGGGGACAGGGTATCGGTCGTTACACGACCAGTACCCTGTTTGGATTTTCTTTCAGAAAATGCTCAAACAGGCTTCGATCCCTGCAGGGAATCTTCCATTACATGGACGGTATACCTTTTGGCTAAAATTTTGCTACGCAAATTTTATTCCTTAACAGAAAATGCCCTTACGGGCATTTTCTGTTCGATATCTACTAAGCTCCGGGGACAGGGATCGAACCTGTGACCAATCGCTTACGTTTATTCCACTATTACTAATGGCACGGACTATATCATCTCCCATTGAAAGGGAGTGAGGGGCTTCGCGCCGCAAAATTTTCACGGAGCTACTCCTGAAAAGGATAGTCTCTACACCTTCAATCTCTCTCGAGAAAGCTCGGCTCGGGATTGCCCCAAAAGGGTTTCCCCGAATTCACCTCATTTTTCAACCAAAATTTCTTTTGGAAGCTGCAAGTATCCACCACCAACTTCTCGATGACAATTTGCACAAAGAAGAATGCATTTATCAAGTTCTGCTTTTACCTTTTCCCAAGAACGAGTATAACCCTTATCACCTATTCCAAAACTTTTTTCGGCTTTATTTAGATGATGAAGTTCTAATACTCCTGGAAAACGGTCATAACCACAGATCTGACATTTGCCTCCTTTATACTCGATTGCCATCACTTTAATTTTTCTGCGCCTTTTGGCAACAGCTTTAATCAAAGCTTCGCGTCGATCGGCGTATTTTCTATTATCTGGCATAGTTTTATTATATCAAACAATAGAAACGTCTACAGGCGACTGCTCTACCGCTGAGCTACCCCGGAGCTTAAAAGATATCAATTCACGACTTTAATTATAAATGAACTGTTCCCCATCATAGCAAAAGGTGGTTCACTTGAAAAGAAAACTCATAAAGAGAAAAAACTTATACGGGAGTCGGAATTAGATACCCTTGACAAGAACTAGAAAAATCGTATTCTGAATACGGAACCGAGAAGACTGTGTGCTTCTCAAAGGGGAAAACGGGGAGGACGTTGTCATGATGGACCAGCTCGAGGTGTACGATGAGTTCAGGGCTTTTTGGGAGAAGTGGCCCCAAGAGACAGTCTGGCACGAGACGGAGGCGTGCGGCGAGGGTGATTAT
>JAQTLZ010000017.1 GCA_028714635.1 Candidatus Paceibacterota bacterium | reverse complement strand
ATTATCCTGAATTGAAAACTTCCGATACTGTGCAGACACGTATGGCACAGCTTGAAGGTACGGAAAATCGCGTTTCTGTAGAACGAACTCGATTCAACGATGTGGTGCAGACGTACAATCTGAAAGTGAAAACATTCCCGACCTCTCTCTTCGCGAAGGTCTTTGGCTTTAGCGAACACGCATATTTCCAGTCCGCGACTGGTGCAGAGAATGCTCCAAAAGTTTCGTTTTAACTAAATTATAATGAGAAAGTTCTGCGGCTTTCTTCTCCTCGTTCTCTTTTCTTTCGTCTTTGTTCATTCGGCGTACGCTTTTGTCTCGCCCGGGAATCCGACTGGATTTGTAAATGATTTTGCAAACGTATTTTCTCCAGCGGACAAAGACGCGCTTGAGACAAAGCTTAAGGATTTTTCTGCACAGACGGGAAATGAAGTGAGCGTAGTGACAGTACAAAATCTTGGTGGAGACACAATTGAGAATTATGCCGTAAATCTTTTTCAGGCGTGGGGAATTGGGAATAGGGAGAAAGACAACGGTGTGCTTTTTCTGGTGGCGATTGATGACAGAGCCACTAGGATTGAAGTCGGATATGGGCTTGAAGGAGATCTTCCCGACGCTACTGCAAATAGAATTATTCAGAAAATCGCCATTCCCTATTTTAAAAACGGGGATTATGTGGGCGGAATTTCGAATTCGACGGATGCGATTATAAGCGCTTTGGGTGGCAATACCGATGTAATACCGGCAGAATCGGACACTCAACTGAATTCAAACTTGAATATAAATTTGAATTTTGTTTTTGTAATCGGATTTATCATTGTTTCTTGGCTCGGCGCTATCTTGGGCAGATCAAAATCGTGGTGGCTGGGGGGAGTAATCGGGGGAATTGCCGGGGTCATTGTAATCGTCTTTTTTGGGTTTTTTTACATTGGGCTCATCTCTCTTTCTGCGCTTATTCCACTTGGGCTTTTGTTTGATTTTATTGCTTCTCGGCAGTTTGAGAAAAGCAAAACGACCGGAGGCCGACCACCTTGGTGGATAGGAGGAGGACGTATGGGTGGCGGAGGTTTTGGTGGGGGAGGTGGCGGATTCGGAGGTTTTGGCGGAGGCTCTTCCGGCGGAGGTGGCGCGAGTGGGAGGTGGTGAGAAAAGCTTTTAGCTTTTAGGTTTCAGCTGTCAGCTTTCTGGATCTCTATTTGAGATTTTGCCTATCAGATGATAGTGTGCTTGTTGTTAGTTGAAAGTTGGAGACGTCGCATAGCGGTCTAGTGCGCTCGCTTGGAAAGCGAGTAGGGGGAAACCTCTCGCGAGTTCAAATCTCGCCGTCTCCGCAATAAATATGAATTATAAAGGCACCATTATCGAAGAAAGTTTAGTGAAGAAAGATGTTCTTAAAGGCATTAAAATTTTGAGCACGAAAGTCGAAGATGTTGTGGAGAAGCATCAGACTCCGTGGCTGAAACAATGGACACTTCATAAAGTCGAAATTCCTGAAAATAAAGCGGAAGAAATTGCAAAAAAATTAAGCACCTCTCTTGATCAAAGTCATAAGAGCTCTTGGTACGCGGATTTTAGAAATGAATATAACCACTATATTATTTTCCCCAATAAAGTTTTTTATATCGATAGAAAAAGCAAAGAGCAATACGATGAAGCAACCCAATATGGTATGTCGCTGGGAATACCGGAGTATCAGCTTGATTTTTCTCTTCGACATCGAAAAAAGTAGAATACCACAAAGGAAAAACTACTTTCTAATTCGAGCGAATTAGAAAGTAGTTTTTCGAATGACCGAACGGCAAATGCCGTTCGGTCATTGGGAAAATTTAATTTCCCTTTTCCATCAGCTCTTTCGCCGCTTCAACCCCAATATCATCAGCACGGGGGATTGCTCCTGTGATACGCGTGATTATTCTTTCTGCGTGTCTGAAAAATTGAAACTTGGTAAAAAATGGATTCGTCCAGCCGGTTGTAATTGCGTAGCTTTGGGTGAACGGCTCGATGTGGTGAATGTGATGGTCTTGGCGCGGTAGGAGTATGTGAGCGTTTTGCAGGAGCATAATGATTTTTGGCGGAGCATCCATATGCGCCCATTTATGAATTTGATTGGTGAGAAAGACAAAAACCGAGATAAGAAAGACGAACAAAAGTATTGAATAGGAAATTACTCCGGTGAGTGGAATGAAAAGCACGGCAATGCAGACAGGAATGACGGTCGCAGTTCCACTCGTGCTCGCTTGGATGAAAGAGTGGTGAGTAATGGATTTCTCATCTACATGATGTTCACGAAATGGCCGAATAAAAAGCGGGCCGACGAGAAAAGTTTTTGAAGAACCCCAGGTATCGAAAGTCCAGTGCATTACTCCGGAGAGGAAATCGGCAACGAGGAGGCTTCCCAAAAAGATTGCGATAAAAGAGAGGAATGAGAAATATTCTCTATGCAGAAAGAATTTTCCCACTGCCAAAAGGAAGAATAGGCAGATAGAAAGAAAGGCGAAAAGGCGGAGGATTTGCCTCGTTTTGTCCATCTTCATCCGAATCTCGTTTATATTTGGCTGTTGAATTTTGGCCATTTCGAAAAGGATTTTTTGTTATTTTCTTTCCATCATACTACAATACTTCCTCATGGAAGAACATATCATACTTGTTGACGAGAAAGATAATCCTATCGGCGAAGAGGGGAAGCTTTCCGCGCATTTAGCGGGGAAACTTCACCGCTGTTTTTCCATTTTTGTGTTTAATTCTAAAGGTGAGATGCTTCTCCAAAGGCGAGCGAAAGGAAAGTACCATTCCGGAGGGCTTTGGACAAATGCTTGTTGCGGGCATCCTCGTCCCGGTGAAGAGACAGAGAAAGCGGCACATCGCCGTCTAAAAGAAGAAATTGGTTTCGATTGCCCGCTCAAGGAGGTTTTTAGTTTTACCTACAAAGCGGACCTTGACCATGGAATTCGGGAACATGAATTTGATCACGTATTTCTCGGGAAATTTGATGGGGAAGTGAAAATAAATCCCGAAGAGGCGGAAGATTTCAAATGGATTTCCCCGGCTGCTTTGCGTGAGGATGTAAAGAAAAATCCCGGTACTTATACCTATTGGTTTCGAATTGCTTTCGAGAGAACAATCAGATTTTTAAAATAGAAAAGGCAAACCCCGCGTGTTTCGCGGGGTTCGTCATACCTTTGTGCCTATAAGCCGAATTCTGTCCTTGTCTTTCGACAATGTGCAGACATTTATCTGGGAGTGTTGTTACCAACACCCTCAAGCGGCACTCACATCTTTCGATGAGCACGGCCTTGCACTGTGGTAAGGATTTAGCCGTTGCACTCTCTGTGTTGCCACAAAGATTTACCCCGTGAAGGGTATTCCGTTCTTTTCAAAACGAAACGTCACTGTTCGCACCTCGTAGATTGCTCTAGACGGGCGTTACCCGCTACCATTCTCCCAGCCGTAGTTTTGATCAATAGAAATTTCTACGGGCCAAAACTACGGCTGGGCAGTGTTCGGACTTTCCTCCCTTTTTCTCGCGAAAAAGAGTGTCTGCCCAACATAAAGGCACGAAAATTATACTACAAAAATCAATTTATTGCAAACTAGGTTTTTCCCTTATTTTTTATTAATCCAGAGACCTATCCCAGTTGTTACTTTTCTATTTCTTTTATATAATAATCTCATTATCAACTATTTTGTAGCGAGCATTTTACTATTATGATGCCAAATTCACCGAAGGTTTCTTCTTTTCTTGAGCGCGCGCCGGTCTTTCTTCTCCTCGGTCTCACCTTTATTCTCCCGATATTTTTCTTACCAGCCTCTTTCTCGACGTTTCCGTTCAGTAAGCATCTCTTGTTAGCGCTCGCTACGCTTCTCGCTTTCATTATTTGGGCAGTAACTTCTCTGCGCCAAGGCAAGATTTCGTAC
>JAQTLZ010000016.1 GCA_028714635.1 Candidatus Paceibacterota bacterium | reverse complement strand
CTGCAATTGGATACTTATCCCCCGTCAAAATAACGATTCGTTCAAGACCATCTTTTCGTATCTCTTGAAAAAGCGCTCGCGACTCGCCCCGAAGCTCGTCTGCAAAAACGAACATACCAAGCACTCCATTCTCCCCCCCGAGAAATGCCGTGATAGTATTGCGTTCACGCGCTTTCGATTCGCTCTCCCTAACCTCTTCTGAAACCGAAACAGCATTCTTTTTGAGAAACGAGAGCGTGCCGAAAAAATATTTCTTCCCGTCCAATATGCCCGAAACGCCTCCGCCAAGGAATTCGTGAAATTCTTTCGGACGCTCAATGTCAATTTTCTTCTCTCGAAGATATGAAACGATAGCGCGGGCGAGGATGTGACTCGAAAGAAGCTCAAGCCCTCCTCCGACACGAAGCAGTTCCGTTTTGGAAAAACCGCCAAACGGGATGTAATCCAAGACCCGAGGAGTACCGAGTGTGATTGTTCCCGTCTTATCAAAAACAAAAGAACGGGCTCGAGATAACATCTCTATCGCACTCCCGCTTTTTACGATGACCCCGCGTTTTGCGGAGCGACTCATTCCGGAAATAAGAGCGATAGGTGTTGCCAAAATGAGAGGACAGGGCGTTGCTACAACAAGCACGGCAAGCACCCGGATAGGATCACCGGAGAGAAACCATGCCAAAACCCCGAGGATAAATGTCACAAGCGTAAAATAAACACTCATCCGATCGGCAAGCCTCACAATCGGAGAGCGTAGGCTTTCCGCTTCGCTTAAAAGTTTTTTTATCTGTTCAAAACGGCTTTGCGATGCCGGAACCAACACTTTTATTTTCAAAAGCCCATCCTGATTTTGGGTTCCGGAAAGCACCATGCTTCCGGGAACTTTTTCAACCGGCAGACTCTCTCCAGTCAGAGCGGACTCATCTACCGAAGAAATTCCCTCAAGGACAGAGCCGTCAATAGGAATAATTTCTTTCGTCTTTACAATTACCACGTCGCCGACAACAACCGACTCGATTGGAACATCTTTCAAGACCGCCCCTTCCTCGCGGTGCACCACCTGTGGCATTCTGGACAGCAATCCGGAAAGCTCCTTGCGGGCTCTTCGCATCGCGTAAAACTCAAGCGCTTCTCCTCCGGAGAGCATAAGGAGAATCACGGAACCAGCCAAATACTCGCCGAAAAGAAGCGAGGAGAGAAGCGCGACCCCGGCGATAAGGTCAACTCCCCATTTCTTTTTGAATAAGTCCGAAACAATATCGATCCAAAGAGGTATCGAGAAGATCAAAAGCATCGCCCCCAGAATGGCACGGGCAACGGAAAGATTTCCGTATATATAAAATCCTCCCGCGATAAAAAGGAGCGCCGACACAAGAAAAGGCATAAGAAGGAGAAACTTTCTTTCTTGCAAAAGCGCGCGCATTGGAATGTATTACTTCTTCTGTAACAGGAGAGCGAGAAAAATGAGGGCAAACACCGTAAGCGACATAAGCGGAATCGTCACAAAGCCAAAACCGAGGACGTACAGTTTCGCGCAGGAAACTGCCGTGGCGCTACAGACAACGCTCGGAACAATTCCAAATTGTAATAGATATTGGTAGATGGCGACCGCCCCACCGAGTCCAGAAAGCCAGAGAAGGTATGGGCGCATCAGTTTTGTCTCGTCTCTTACGAATGCGATGATGAGAAGCACAAGCATCGGGTACATAAAGATGCGCTGGATCCAACAGAGCGTGCAAGGATCGAAACCGATAACATTTGAATAGAGAAGGCTTCCGAAGACCGCCAAAAACACCACTCCGAAAACGTGATGATGAGCGTAGCGGTCAAGATGGGCGAACATTTTAGTCCCCCGAGTTTTCTTCGCAAAAAGAAAGATGAGAAGGACAATGACAAGCGCAATTCCAACAATGGTCAGAACCGAAAAGACGAATGTCAAAAAATCGGAGAAGGTCATAACAATTAATTAAGCGGACAGCTTGTTTTATCTGAAAGCTCCTGAAGGGTGAGTTCCCCTGTCTGTCTTGTCCCGTCAGCAAATTCCCACGTTGGATACGTCTCTATTTTTTTGTCTATGCAAATTTGTGTTTGAGCATTTCCATCCGGAGTCGAGCACTCCACATAATTGACATATTTCATACTCTTACCAATAAGAGCTTTCGTTGCTTGGCAATGAGGGCACCAGAATGCTCCGTAGAAAGTCGCGCCTTTTTGAGTAAGACATTGCGCAAACGCGTCATGTTGCCCCGGCTGTTTTGAATAGTAAACGGAAACTCCGATAAGGCCGGCGACGATAATAACCATCGCGATAATGACAATGACTGTTGTTTTTTGTGATGAATGCATAGCTACAGGATAGCAAAATTAACCCTAGGGGACAAACTACACGATATTAAAATTCTTCAGATCACCCAAAAGCGGATATATGGCTTCAGGCGTAATTGATTCGGGCGCAATGGTCGTCTTTGAAAAAATATCTTTTTCCATCTCATACAGACGAGCTTTATTTTCCTCGAAGAACTCCTTCCCGACAAACGGGCGTTTGCTATTTGCATATCGCTTGTGGCCTTCGGCAAGACGCTCTTCGATAGAAACTACGCCGTGCGGAGAGACCCGCATATCGGCATAGGTTGGGATATACTTTCCCAAATCAGATGAAGCGAAGGTTTGAGCAATCTTAGAAAATCCAATTGACAGAAGATACTCATAGGTTTTCTGGCTGACCCCAATCTCTTTTGCAATGGCAAGCGTGGCAGTATGTTCATCTTCACCATATTTTTGTGAAAATTCTGTTTTCACTTTCTGCCAATACGAAATCCCCTCCGGCTCAAACACTTCGGGGAAAATCGTAAAATCAAACTTCAAAATATTTCCCATATCGTGGAGGAGACACGCGGAGATAACATTTCCAGTCGGAATTTTTTCTTTCAAATTTTGACAGATATACAAAGCCACACCCGCAACCCGATACATATGAATCTGGAGAAACGGTATTATTTTATATTTTTTATAAATTGCGGATATCTCCATTAGGATTTTATGAGATGTTTTGTATATCCAGCTTTTATTAATGCTTCATAGGCGCCCCATACATCTTTGGGTATCTCCTGTTCTATCGCAAATCCTTTTTTCGGGTATTCTTTGATGCGCTCTAAATCTCCCACCATAAGGTGAATAGTATCTTCTTTGGAGATATCTTTATTGGGAAATTTCTTGAAAGAAAATGAGGGAGAGCTAATGACAAAATCCTTTTCCGGCCAAAGTTTTTTAAAAGTCGCATACACTCGTCTTTGCATATGAGGCTTTTGGACAAGAATAAAATCCCCAGGATGAATTCCTTTTTCCTCCAGAAGTTTTTTTGTAAATAGGATGTTTTCTCCAGTATTTGTGGCTTCCGGTTCAAGAAGTATTTTGTCTCTCGGAACACCCAGTTTCACAGCTGTTTCGCCAAAAATCTCTGCGTCAGTACACTTCCATTTCGCTTCCAAAAGATCGCCGATATGGGAAATTCCTCCGGAGAAAATGATAAGCGGAGCATATCCATCCAAAAAAAGCTTTGCTGACCACTCGGCAAGACGCAAATCATTACTGCTCAAGCAAAAAATCGCATCGGCCTTATGAAGAGGCTGGTTTAAAAAATGGTAATCCCAAAGCTTTTTTGCCAATACATCGATTTCTTTTTCGGTCAGCATAAAACTAATTTAAATCTTTCATCACATATGTCCATCCCGGTTGCCATTTCCAAGGCGCTGTGACAACTTCTTCAAGAGGAATTCTATTTATCCAGTGTTCCAGGCCGTATTGCGTAGCTCGATGTCCAATTATCATAACCTTCTTGCCCTCATAATTTTTAGATAAATCGCGCAAAAATTCTTTCATCCTGTGGGAGGTGTCTTCATAGCTCTCCCCATTCGGAAACGCTGTTTTAATTCGCCTTACCCTTTCTTGTTTGATAATTTCTCTCGAAACTCCTTCCATATCTCCATAATCACACTCTCTTAAACGAGGATCTTTTATAATTGGAAAATTCCTCCCTCGAAAAGCGATTTCCGCGGTTTTATATGACCTTTCCAAATCAGAGCAAAAAATAGTATCGAAATACGCGCTAGCATATCTCTCTCCGAGTTCACTGGC
>JAQTLZ010000015.1 GCA_028714635.1 Candidatus Paceibacterota bacterium | reverse complement strand
GAAAGGCGGTAGACCATGAAGTCACTGGTACTCATGTTGAGATCGGACGAAGAATTCTCCAGAAATTCGGCGCTGACCCACTCATCGTGAAAGCGATGGAAGCTCATCACGGCGAATATCCGTATGAGACGATTGAATCAATCATCGTACAAACTGCCGATGCGATTTCAGGTGGACGTCCGGGAGCAAGACGGGATTCTGTCGAGAACTACTTGAAACGATTAGGGGACCTTGAAGCTATCGCAAACAGCTTTAAGGGCGTTGAAAAATCATACGCACTCCAAGCGGGACGAGAAATACGAATATTTGTCACCCCAAACGATGTCACTGACGTGGAAGCAAAAACTATGGCTCGGGATATAGCGGTGAGAATAGAAAATGAGCTTCGTTACCCAGGAGAAATCAAGGTAAATGTCATTCGGGAGTCGCGTTCTATCGAATTTGCGAGGTAATTACGAAAGAAAATAAGGAAACGAGCCCGGCACCTTCCAAAGAAGGTGCCGGGCTCTTGCCTTTTCTTACCATTTGTAGCCAGATTTTAGCTACCTTGCATAGAAAAAGCCTTGTAATATAATGGGAAAGTACATTACAGGAAGGAGAAACTCTTATTTCTCCGAAGGAATAACCAAGGTCGATTTTAAAAGCTAGGTAAATAATGAGAACTTGAAAATTTGGATGAAATTCGAGACGCGAGTGAGTGGTGCGACTAAGCTGTAGGAGACCTACTGCGCAGGAGCCCGCGAAGCGAAGCAACGAAGAAGTTCGCCAAATTTGCAAGTTCTACAAAAATATATGAATAAAGCAGGAATAGTTGATGCTGTCCACTCAAAGCTCGGCACCACAAAAGTGCAGGCAGAACAGCTTGTAGACACAATGCTTGATTGCATTGTCAGCTCTCTCAAGAAAGGAGACGAGGTATCTATCGCAGGTCTTGGTATCTTTTCAGTAAAACAGCGAGCAGCAAGACAGGCTCGAAATCCTCGAACTGGGGAATCAATCCAGGTTGCAGCTATGAAAGTTCCAAAATTCCGCGCAGCTAAGGCTCTTAAAGAAGCAGTAAAATAGTCTTCTCAACTGTTTACTCAAGCAAAAAACCGCTCTGTAATTTCTTGGGGCGGTTTTTTGCTTTGCAAAACAAAAGCGACGAGGGTCAAATAGCGAGAAATAATTTTTCAAAATGAGTATAATAAAAGAATGAGTATAGAAAATGCGTCCAGCCAAGGCACACCGACACCCCGAGCGCTTCTTGACGCCCTCCTTGCTCAGTATGAGTATCTGAAGGATGTTCCGGAAAAAGAGCTCGAAAAGATAGGGTATGTCAAAATTACGGGAGAAGGTTCGGTGAGAGTGGTATCGAAAGAAAAATTCGAGAAAGAACAGGCAATACAGAGAGAAAAACTTGAAAAGGCGCCCTTTGATCAGATTCTCGTCTCAACAGAAAAAACAAGAGTGGGACGAGTTCTTCCTGTTGTTGATGCCGAATTAATAGGCAAAGATATTGACGATGTCGAATGGGTAGGACCGGAACTTGATGGATTGTACGGCGGGGATAGTTCCATTCTTTTTTTACAAGAGTATCTTTTATCCAATAAAAGCATTCGACGAAAACTCCTGGAATATTTTCACCTAAATGATCGTACTGATTACCACTATTTTATGGAAGATATCTTCGCGCTCAATGGCATTTCACACCTTACCAGTGACGGAAGAGAAGAACTAGAAAAAACCTGGGAAACTCTTATGGAGCAGGCAAAGAAACGAGTTGCTAATCATGAGCCCGAGGAAGACGAGGATGAGAATGAGGAAGTCGCGGATGAAGATGATGAAGAAGTCTTCCCAAGCGAGGAAACAGAAAAAATGTACGACGAACTTGAGCGCCTTCGCGGCACAATTTCCGATCCGCATTTCTATGAAGAAAGGTTCGCAAACACAGTCACCGACAAATTTGACGGCTGGTTTGAGGACAATGTAAATATAAAAGGCATAGGCATCTTTGAAGTGAGTAAGTACGTTTTCACAACTGCTCTGCGCGAAGACGAGGCTTTCCAGGCGGCTGCACAGGAGCTAGAAAAAGCCACAACCCCAGAAGAAGCCATCTCTGCACTCGCAAAGATACGAATTGAGAAAACCGCGGAAGAAAAACAACTTACGGTCGAAATGCGGACAGCAACTATAGAAGAGAAAAAGGAGAAAAGCGCGAGACTAAAAGCGCTTCGAGAAGAACGTGAACATAAGCTCAAATTCATTTCCGGCATTATGGAGTATTACCATATGCCCAAGCACGCCGCGCGATTTATCGATTTAGTTGTAAAAGATGTTCAAGATAGTTTGAAGCGTGGCGCAAAAAACGAAGAGAGAGTTGTCCTCACGCTTCTTGGAAAACCTGACAAAGAAATGGATAGGGATCCTGGAAAAATAAGCGGGGACTGCACAGCTGGCAAGCCTTTGCCATTTAATAATCCAAAATTACTCCTCTACAATGTGAAAGTGCTTCGTGAAAAGGATCATATTGGTAATATCTATCTTTTGGAGACCACCTTTGCAAAAACAAAAGCTCGCGTTTGGCATCTCGACGCAATTCAAATACCACTCTCGGTAAATTGGCGGGACACCATTCAGTCCCTTTTTGAGGAGCTCAAAAAAAGTGCTCGGGAAAAAAACATCGAAGCAATCACGGTAAACCAACAAGCTGAAAAGATATCAAACTATGATTACATTCAAAAAGCGGTTCTTCGATACTGCACAGAAATGAATGCGAAAAAAGAGCACGTTATTATCCCACAACCAAAGTCACAAGAAGTCGACGAAGAGGACCAAACGAATTCGCCATTTCAGAGCAACGGGGAGGTCTTCAGCATTCCAGTAAAATAAAAACCAGCGGGTTACCTACCCCGCCGGCGTTCGAACTCGTACCCAGAGAGATTGAATGGATTAATCTCCGGCACTTCTATCCCTTCCCTTTCACACTCCTCTCTGAAATCTGCCAGAGCCGATTCAAAATTCTTCTTGGCAATCGCTTCAGCGATTGCCAACTCGACTGCTTCAAAACTGAGACATTCCTTCTTCTCGGCTTTGACTCGCAAAGCCCAAGCCCTCTGGTAGTGCGAGGCGTACCATACAAGCCCCATGAGATCGTGCCAGAGCACCTGACCTTTGTCGTCGAAACAACACTTGTACAGGACGTCCAAGTGGCCGACCTGTCCTTGCGCCATCATGTGGTATCCTCCTTTCCCCCGGCGCTTGGTCTCTGAAGTGCGCTTAGCCGATCTTTTGTCCGGCAATAAGAGCGCGCTCCTCTGGAGTTGCTTTCATTAATTTATCACGTAAAACGCTAGTTAGCAAGTTTAACTCTTTTACCATTTCAGAAACACTTCCCCCGGGAGAAACAAGGTCTCGGGTAGCAAATTCTATGAGCTCTTCGGGCTTCACTCCAGTTTGGATATTGGGTGTCGTCCACTCGCTTTTCCCAGCAGGCGCAGGTGTAGCAGAAAGATTCTCTTCTGCCGTTCTCTTATTTGCTTCAATAATGGAAGCTTGCACAGCCTGAGCGATTTTTGGCAACTCTCTGCCCACTACGCTCGAAAAATGAACGAACTGACCCCAGATCTCTGGAAGAGAAGCTTTCTCAAAATCTTCACGAAGGGTAGTTGGGGGATTCTCCGCTGTTGTCTGACTTGGCATTCCGCTGATAGGCATAAATGTATAGAAATATGTGTAATAGGTAAATTGTATCAAAAGCAGTAAGCTTCGCAACCAAAAATCACTTCGGAATAACCGGCTTCGCGCTTCGCCAAGCCATCTCAAACATGATTTTCGCGAGTAAACAACACTCGCTTGACAAACAAATGCGGATTAGCTTATAGTAAAGCTACAATGAATTATTCAGTATTGAATTCAAAGAAGACCACACGACGCCACAAGATAAAGGCGGCGTTTCATTCGAAGTGGTAAGATAACTCTCTCTGACTTCCTAAGAACCCGCCTTCCGAAAAAAGGGCGGGTTTTTTCTTGGAGAATGCCCCCTCTCTCTGTCGCAATTGCAGAGGGAGGGCAATCTCAAAGAGAGATTGCTCGAACGGCCGAAAGCCGAAAGTTCTTTGTAAGGAGTCATACCCATGTGGCACTCTACACTTAAGGAGAGGACACGAGAGATTGGCCTCGTTTCGCCGAGATACGATTTTCTTCTTGCTCCCCGAGGCTTTCCTGTAAGCCAGAAGGATCTTGAGGAACTCTCCCGGATCGGCAAAACAGCGATGGTCTTTCTCCACAACGCCGATGTCTTTTTCAAAAAGGAATCGGCATCCGGAAGTTCGCAGTGGGCAGGAATGCTCCGGAAGGGAATCCCCCCTCCGTACCTACCGCTCCTGCTTCGCGACGGCCTACCGCAAACCGTAATGATCGATACGATCTGGACGGAAGACGGCTGGCGAATCGTCGAGATCGATGCTGTCAATCGCAATGGTCTCGCGTATCCTCCGGTACTGCGCTATCTTTACGGGGGCATGAAATGCCTCTGGAAAGGAAACGAGCAGGCGTGGAAGGATGCCGGCTTCGAGGGAATGACGCAAGTTATGGGCGAGCAGTACCGTTTCTACGAGCCGTACTATCGCTTCTTCCTCAAGATGATGGGTGGTACTCTCGTCCCGGAATTAAGTATCGAGTCAATGGATGGGCAGTTTTCCGCGGAGTCTCTGCTCGATGTTCCAATCCTTCACCGAAGCGATCCGACCAAGCTCATTGCTCTAGCGGAAAAAGTGAAGATTGGCATTCCTCCAAAGCACCACCTTTCATCGAAAGCGACGCTCGCACTGCCATGGGAGCGGGAAGCGGAATTTTCGGCAGAGATCAAAGAGTTTCTGCCGGAAACAAAGATCATCCACCGCAAGAGCATCTTCCCCAAAGGCGACTTCTTTGTGAAGCACTTCCAAAGCGGTGGAGCGCACGGAACGTTCTTCAATGACCAAGCGAAGCTCGAAGCGGCGCGGGTTAACCGGCCCTTTGCAATCTGGCAGAGAGCGCTGCCTATTGCAAAACGCGAGGTGCAGTTCCTTGATACAGAACAGACCGAGAAAACGGCAGAACTGTACGTCCGTTTTTCCCTCTATGTCGATCTTACGGGAGAAATCGTGGACGCAGATGTGACTGCTTCGGATTCCGTCATTGTCCACGGGGGCCGACAATCGGTTATGACAATTCCTGTGCTAGAGTCATAGACAAGTTCTTTAAGAAATACACTCCGGAAGCAAAGCAACGTTCCGGAGTTTTTCATAAAAAAATGAAAATTATTTTTGATTACAACAGAACACTTTTTG
>JAQTLZ010000014.1 GCA_028714635.1 Candidatus Paceibacterota bacterium | reverse complement strand
AGTGCGTCTTTATAAGCACTTTTCCCGGACTCTTTATTTGATCTTACATGGAGCATCAAAGGCTTTCCTGATTCATTCGCCAAATCAATCTGCATTTCGAAATTCTCCTGCTGGATTTTTATTGACTCCTCATCGAGATGATAGTAGTCGAGTCCGCATTCCCCTATCCCCACCACTTTGGGATGCTTCAACATACTTCGATATATCGCGGTATCGAAAGTTTCGCCGCGGGAAGTAAATTCTTTCCCACCAACACTAAGCTCTTTCTCGTCATGGAAAGATTTTGAAGTATGAACGGGATGAAGCCCCACAATGGCATAGCAATTCTCATATTTCTCTACCATCTCAATCGCCTTTCGTGAAGTATCCACCTGCGTCCCAACATTTATCATCGCCACTCTAGCATCCAGGGCACGTTGAATAATCTCCTCGCGGTCTTTCTCAAACGCGGCAAAATTAACGTGAGTATGAATGTCTACAAATTGAAATTTCATTCGCTCAATTTTAACAAAATAAAATGCCCGGCGCGATGTGTTCACGTAGGGCAAAATGCTGACTAGTCCTATTACTCACTCTCTCGTACGCTTAACTGTAAAACAGAGGTTGTACGAGAAAATCCAGATTCCGGAAAGCTTTCTGAATCATTCTCAGAGACGGAGCCCTGATTTCATTCCTTTTCGGACTGATTACCACCCGTCTCTCAAACGTCAGTGTCACGGCAGTGTAAGATCTTCCTGACTTTGGAGCCCTTTTCCACACCACCTTTTTCAGTAGTGTAACCCTTGAACTCTCCATCAGCCTACCTGCCAGGAATCCGAGGAGAACCGCATGGCACAACTTACTTGTAGCACGGACTTCAGAAGTGGCATGCTCTGTAATGATTTCGTAAATTCCCGGCCGTCTCTCCTTTAACAAAAGACCCATATTCTCCCTAGGTGGACCGACCTTAAGGAAAAATGGCGTTGGTGGGACATCTTTTTTACCCATCTTCGCACCTCCTCTTTGACAATGGAAACTTTCAACCTCTTCTCATGTAATACTTCTTTTCAATGTCTGTCAAGATTATTCCTTCCTCGGGAAAAGAGAAACTTCGGGCATTTTGTTCGCCATAACTCCCGATTTAATTTTTTCAGACGTTTCGGGCAAAATTGGATTTAACATTTTGCCGATGGTGTAGAGACGAACACAGAGGTCTTCGATAATTGTTATCGCTTCTGCCTTGTTGGTTTTTATAAGCTTGAATGGCTCTTCTTCTTGAATGATTGAATCGAGGACAGCGATTTCTTGCCATACGTAGTCCGCCGCGGTTTTTATATCGTATTTTTCAATCGCTTTTTTAAATATTTCTGGGATTGTATTTTCTGGAATTTTGGGCACCCTTTCCAAATTCGTTTGTGCCATTTTCATTATTCGAGCGACGAGATTTCCCAACCCATTCGCCAAATTTGCGTTATAAGCCTCTTTTATTCGCTCAAGTGTCACATCACTATCTTCAAATGGATTCACTTCCCTTGCTAAAAAGTAGCGCACCGCATCAGTGCCATATTCCTTCACCAGATCAGTAGGGCTTATGACATTCCCGAGAGACTTGGACATTTTTTGTCCACCGGAGTTTATAAATCCGCGAATGATAATTTGTTTTGATGTTGGAAGCTTTGCGCTCATAAGCATCGCCTGCCACATTGCGGATTGCTGGCGAAGATTATCTTTTCCAGCGATTTGAATTCCAGGCCACCACTTTGCAAATTCGGTTTCATTTTCAGGCCAACCTATAACATCGATATAGTTTACAAGCGCGTCAAACCAAACGTACATAACATGCTCCTTGTCGCCTGGAACATCCACTCCCCACGGCATTTTGCTTTTCAGGCGTGAAATTGAAAAATCTTCAAGTCCCCTTTCAACGAATGCTTTTATCTCATGCAGACGCCTTGCAGGAACAACAAATTCTGGATTTTTCTCATACAAATCCAAAAGCGCTTTTTGATATTTTGAAAATCGGAAAAAATAATTTTCCTCTTCAATAATTTCGAGCTCTAAATTCGGGTGAATAGCGCAACGGCCGTTTATGAGTTCTGATTCTGTTTTTTCCAGCTCACAGCCGACGCAATACTTTATTTTGTAGGCTTTTTTGTAGATGTCGCCATTCGCGGCACAAGCTTCCCAAAAGACTCGCGCTGCTTCTTTGTGTCTCGCATCTGTGGTGCGGACAAAACTATTGAAACTTAAATTGAGAGAAAGTTTCAAGCTTTCAAAATGCGTCGCTTTTTCATCAACATATTTTTGCGTTGGAATTCCCTCCTCCTCGGCTTTTCGATACACCTTGATTCCGTGCTCATCCGTGCCGGTGTTGAAGAAAACGCTCCGTCCCATAAGTCGCGCAGAGCGGGCCAAAATGTCTGCGTGTACGATTTCCGCAGCAAAACCAATATGCGGATCCGAATTCACATACGGTAACGTTGTAGTGATGTAAAAAGTCTTCATAGAATAATAGAAAAATAGAATAAAAGAACATTAAAGAAAATCATTGAATTATTTTAATCTTTCTATTTTCTATTCTTCTATCTTTCTATGCTTTATTTAGATGCCCGAATTTGTCTTTTCTCACGTCCGTGTAGTATTCCATAAAGACCGCCGCGAGAGGCACCGAGAGAAGCACGCCGAGAAACCCCGCAAGCCTCCAGCCGACGAGAAGCGAGACGATAACGAGAATCGGCGAAATACCAACCACTTTGTTTATTACAAGTGGATAGATAAGATGATTTTCGAATTGCTGGACAATGATGTAGAGAGCAAGCACTAAAAGCGCGAGAGGTGTTCCCCCACTTACAAGTGCGATAGCGACTCCCGGAACCGCGGAGAGAATCGGGCCGAAAAGCGGAATAATCTCGAAGAGAGCGGCGAGCACAGCCAAAAGAAGTGCGTGCTTAATTCCGAAAATAGTAAGACCGAGAAAATCCAAAACTCCGACAAGAAGGCCGAGAAGAAGCTGACCCTGCAGCCAAAGGCCGATTTTCTTCTGTGAGCGTTTCCACAAATCCGTTACGTAATTTTTATAGCGAATGGGCGCGGCGACTTGGAGAAAGTCTTCCACTCCGTCTTCCTGGACGGCAAAATAGAATGAAAGGACGAAAATAAGAATGAAAGAAAGCGCTCCACCGAAGAGGATACTTGCGGTATTAAAGAATCCGCTTGAAAACTGATTGACCACTCCCCGCACCGATCCGATAACACCCTGCAAATTAAATTGCGAAGAAAGACCCTGAAGCGGGCTGTCGGGAGAGAGTATCCCCTGCTCTTTCAGAGTCCCGAGCACATCAATAGAGTTTATTCTCTCCAGAAAACTTGTCGTCTCTGAAAGGAGGGTCGGCAGGAGAAAATAAAAGACAGCCGCAAGAGCGAAAATAACAAGCACGTAGAGAATAATGACAGAAAATGTTCGGGGAATTTTCTTCTTTACGAGATATCGGGTCGCTGGCTCTATGGCGGAAGCGATAACGATGGCTGTCAAAATAATGAGAACGATATCTCTTAAAAAGTAGAGAGCGAGGACAAGGATAATAAACAGGAGACTTTTAATGATCGTGCCCGTGGAGATGTGAATGAGGGTATTTTGGGGCTCATTGTTCATAGGGGTATCATATCACCCCAGATGCCCATTTTCAAAGATATTTAGAACCTTACAACTGAAGAGAATTTTTTGGAATCCGAGTAAGGGCCGATGATGGCGAGATTGAGACGAGCGTCTTGGAAAATCTCTTTTGCGATAGATTGGATCTGCTCGGGCGTGATTGCTTTAAGCTCTGCCACCACCTCCTCTGGACGAAGGATTGAACGCTTAAGAACTTCCTGGAAACCGTAGAAATTCGCAAGAGAATTCGAGGATTCAAGCCCGAGATAGAGATGCCCAATGATGTATTCTTTGACGCGGTTTAATTCCTCAAGAGAGACGAGCTCTTCTTTTGCTTTTTTGAGTTCTGTAAGTATTGCCCCGATTGCTTCTTCAACTCTATTCACATCTACTCCAGCAGAGACCGAAAAATACCCATGATCAGTCGAAGCGTCGTTCCCTGCGTGAACGTAATAGCAAATTCCAAGGTCATCCCGCAGTTTCTGGAAAAGACGCGAACTCATTCCCCCTCCTAAAACTCCCGCCAAAAGATTCGCCACTCTGCTTTTTTTATCATAGACATCAAAAGTACGCACACCGAGCACAAGATGCGCCTGATCTCCCTTTCTTTCTTTTAATAGAATCTCTGGCGCTTTCTGCTCCTCTATAACTTTCAGCTTCCCGTCTTTTTTTGAATGAGGAATATTTTTAAAGAGTTTTTCAATTTCCGAGATGACGGTTTTTTCATCAATATGGCCGGCAACAATAATCGTGGTGGCGCTCGAGACGTAATGCTTACTTCGGTATTTCACGAAATCATCACGTTTCAGACGATTCACCACTTCCTTTCTTCCGGCAACATTCCATCCTGCTGGCTGATCACCGTACAGAAGCTTCACGAACATATCCTGCACATGATCCTGCGGTGTATCTTCATACATATTGATTTCCTCGATGATAACGCCTTTCTCCTTTTCAATTTCTTTTTCCGGGAAAACAGGGTTCAAATAGAGATCCGAAATAATATCGAGAATTTCGGGAAGATTTGTGGCCCGAGCTTTCGCATAGTAGCCAGTAAATTCCTGACTCGTGAATGCGTTATACGTCGCTCCAATCTGATCGAGCTCGCGAGTGATATGAAAAGACGATGGGCGTTTTTCCGTGCCCTTGAAACAAATATGCTCAAGAAAATGGGAAATGCCGGCTTTGTCTTTCGTTTCGTATTTTGAACCGGCCTCGACTAAAACCATCACCGTTGCGGTCGGATTGTCTTTCATCGGCACCGTAATAATGCGAAGCCCGTTTGGCAGAACTTTTTTAGAATATTTCATCCCGTAGTGAAATTTTAGCTTATTAAATCTTTCGGCTTTCTTAAGTATAGATAATCCTTCAATCTCCGCTTTATCAATCTCTGCCCTTGCGTAGTTTTTAGATATTTTTCACGTCTTTCCGCATCATTTTTGTTTATACACGCTTCGTAATATATGAGTCTCCATGGAGCGTATCTTTTTGTAGAAAGATTTAATTTTTGATTATGTTCAAACAGACGTTGTTTTAAATCCTTCGTAAAGCCCGTGTAAAGATTAAGCCCTTGTTTACTCTCTAAAAGATAGACGTAGAACATAATCGAGCTAAAATTCTACTACGGGATTCATAAAGATTACTCTACAGAAAAAAATCGAAAGAAGCAAAAAAATAACCGGGTCTCGCAAAGGACGCGAAACCCGGAAATGACTATCTGGAACGAAGCTCCTCTGGAAGCCGGAAGAAGACCACATGGGCTCCCGCTTTGCATTCATTACCGGAAGAATTGAGATGCAGAGCGCAGGAGTCCGGGGTGATATGAAGATGCGGGACCATAAGACCGCCTTCTCCATTTCGCCACAGATACTTTTCTTCGGCGGGAGAAACGATGGCACAGCGCCGAGGAAGCTGTC
>JAQTLZ010000013.1 GCA_028714635.1 Candidatus Paceibacterota bacterium | reverse complement strand
AGGCAGATGGCCATTCAAGCGATTGTCTCCTTATTCCCGTTCGATTCGTAAAAGATCCGATTCGCGGAGGAAGCCATATCCTCGTTCTTTGCGAAGTCATGAATCCGGATGGAAGCGTGCATGTGAGCAACACTCGCGCAAAGACCCGCGAAATTGCGGAAAAATATAAAGAACACGATTCATGGTTTGGAATCGAGCAGGAATATAATCTTTTTCTTGGAGAGAGGCCGTTTGGTTTTCCGAAAGAAGGCTATCCCGCTCCGCAGGGTCCGTACTATTGCGGAGTAGGCGCTGATAAAATTTTCGGCCGACAGCTTGTTGAGGCGCATTTGGAAAGCTGTATTCAGGCAGGGCTTACCATTTCTGGAATTAATTCCGAAGTGATGCCTGGGCAGTGGGAATTTCAGGTCGGGCCTCTTGGAGCACTTGCCGCTTCAGATGAGCTCTGGCTTGGGCGCTGGCTTCTTGCACGAATCGGGGAGAATTTCGGATTGACCGTCCATTTTTCTCCAAAGCCAATGCTTGGCGATTGGAATGGGGCAGGAGCTCACACAAATTTCAGCACCAAGGCGATGCGCGAAGAAGGCGGAATTAAAGTCATTGAGGAAGCTTGCAGAGCGCTTGAAGCGAAGCATAGCGAACATATTGCTGTGTATGGAGCGGGGAATGGCGCTCGGCTTACAGGAAAGCACGAGACGTGCAGTATTGACGAATTTCGTTTCGGAGAGAGCGATAGAGGCGCATCCATCCGGATTCCCGTGTTCACAACAAAAAATAAAAAAGGATACCTCGAAGACCGCCGACCAGCCGCAAATATGGATCCATATCAGGTAACTGCGCGCATTATTGAAACTGTTTGCGCAAAACCGACTTCGGTTAAGAAAGAAGAAAAGCTTGTAAAGATTGCCCAGAAAAAAGTTGCGGGGAAGAAGTAAAATTTTTGTCTGCATAAACGAACTTGACCAAAAAACAACCTTTGTTACTATAAAGAAGCAATGAATTTCAAATCAATCCCAACCATCACACGAATCGTCCCTACTCCAAAGAGCGGGAGGTTTATTGTTGTGTAAGGAATTTCTAAAATACCATTACAGATAACAAAAACTCCCGCTCAAACGGGAGTTTTTGTTATCTGGAGATTTGGGAGAAGTACATTGTCCCAAACCTCCAGATAATGTGTCTGGCTTGCGAAAGCAAGGGTGCAAACACAGGGACAAGGAGGATTTGTCATGCCAGAGCTTGGTTCTGATGTACAAAGACGCAAAGTTGTTCCGGGAACACAGTTGTTCTTTCTCATCTCCGCACAGTCGGAGACGACGTCGGCGCGGGTGCTTCGGGCGATCGAAGAGCTTGCAAAGAAAAAGGGAGCGGAAGGTCTTACATTTTCCACCTCGCAAGATGTGACTTCGCACGGGCTCGTGCTCTGCGATG
This sequence comes from Candidatus Paceibacterota bacterium, assembly GCA_028714635.1. Lineage (NCBI taxonomy): Bacteria > Bacillati > Minisyncoccota > Minisyncoccota bacterium. Next base: position 4,784 of record JAQTLZ010000013.1, on the reverse strand, counting down.
TGCCGGGCCGGAATTTTTCGCTTCGCTACAGCGAGCGCGGATCTAAGTATGCGGGCCTCCTGCCAATCGGAGCGGATCTGACAGAGAGCCGCATCGAAGGAGTTGCCGCCAATATCCTCGCGATGGTTCTGCGGGGAGAAGGCTGGAGAGATCGTTCCGGCGTCATACACCCGCATCCGTGCGACAAGCGCAGAGTAAAAGCCCCCCGGCCTTGGCAGGGAAGAAGACAAAAGAGCCTGCACGGCGCGAGTATGCATTACTGTCCGCTCTGATTCCAGGGCAAAGTCAAAAGCCGTTTGATCCTTTAAAAGTTCAAACGGTTTTTTTTAATTTATTTCGCGTGGATAGCGAGGTAGATGTCTTCGAGGGCTTTCACGGCATCGCCTGCGGCGATGTTGTTTTGGTGATATTTGCCATCGGTGCAGTCTCCCGCAGCCCAAATTCCTTCCTGTGAGGTTTTCTGTGTTCGAGGATCGACGACAATATGATTGTGTTCATCTCGCTTTACAATATCTTTTGCGAAGTCAGTTGTGGGAATGAGGCCGATTTCAACGAAAATTCCATTTGTTTTAATTTCTGTCTCCACGTCTTCTGTTTTTTCAGCATCTCGGTAGGTGATTCCTGTGACAAATTTGTCGCCGGAGACTTTTACTGGAATAGCATTTCGAATTGCCCGCATTTTCGGATTCAAAAGAATTTTCTGTACTGTAACAGGATCAGCACGGAATTCTGGGGAACGATTGAGAAGAGTTACACTTTTGCAGTAGGCAAGAAGCTGAGCTGCGGTCTCAAATGCTGCATTCCCTCCGCCGATAACCACAACATCCTGATCAGCAAAAAGAGGTCCGTCGCAAGATGCACAGTAGGTGATGCCTTTATTTTCAAATTCTTCCGCGCCAGGAACCTGGAGTTTTCTTCGGGTGCTTCCAGTCGCAATGAGAACTGTCTTCGCGTCATACGAAGCTTTTCCTGTCTTTACGCTAAACCCTGAAGCGGTTTTTGTGATATTTTCAGCTCTTTCGCCAGTCTTTATATCGACAATATCTTCAGCGTAAGCGCGGGTGTGAGCTTCAAGATCCTTCGCGAGCTTGTCTCCGGAAATGGAAACAGTCCCGATCCAGTTTTGAATGTCGGCTGATACTACGCTTTGGCCGCCGAAGCTCTCCGTTATAAAAACAGTCTTGAGACGCTTTCGCGCAGCATACACAGCTGCGGCGGCCCCGGCGGGGCCGCCGCCGATAATAGCAAGGTCATAAGTCATGCGAACAATGATAGCATATTTCTTGAATTTCCAAAAATTTACAACAAAAAATCGCCCTGAGGCGATTTTTTGTTTCTACTTTATTTTTGATCGTCTTAGGAATGCCGGCACTGCGCCCCATTCATCATCACTGTCGTCTACCACTTTGATTTCAGGTTTCTTTTCTTCAACAGGCTTTGGAACTTCTTTTACTACTACCGGTGCTGGAGTCGAAGAGCTGAAGAGTTTGCTTTTCTTTTCTTCCTTCGGTTCGCTTGATTCAAAATGGAAGAGTCCTTTTTTCGGCATGCCTTCTGGGAAACCAGAGGCGATGACTGTTACTTTCACTTCGCCCTTCTTCAATTTCTCATCATGAATTGTTCCGAAGATAACTTTTGCGCCTGGGTCGATTGATTCGGTAATAATTTTCGCAGCATCCTGAATTTCATACATTTTCAAATCGTCTCCGCCGGCGATAGAGAAGAGCACTCCTTTTGCGCCGTGAATTGAAATATCGAGAAGGGGAGAATTGATAGCTGCCTTTGCTGCGTCTTCCGCTCGCTTGTCTCCAATGCCTGTACCGATGCCCATAAGAGCAGAACCGGCATTTTCGAGCACTGCGCGAATATCGGCGAAGTCGACGTTAATGACTCCGGGAGTGGTGATGAGGCTTGAGATTCCTTCAACTGCTTGTTTCAAAATTTCATCGCACATTGCGAATGCGTCTCGTGCGGTCGTGTCCTTGCTTACAGTTGCAAGCAGTCGGTCGTTTGGAATAACGATGATTGCATCAACGCTCTTTTTGAGTTCTTCGATTCCTTGTTCCGCAAGTCGCATTCGAGATTGTCCTTCAAAAAAGAATGGCTTGGTCACAACGGCGACAGTGAGGGCCCCGAGCTCCTTTGCAGTTCGAGCGACAACGGGAGCAGCACCGGTTCCTGTTCCGCCTCCTTCTCCGCAAGCGATGAATATCATATCTGCGCCTTTGATGATTTCTTGGATTTCTTCTTTTGTTTCTTCAGCAGCTTTTCGTCCTTGCTCTGGATTCATTCCTGTACCGAGGCCTTTGGTGAGGTTTTTACCGATATGGATCTTCTTTGGCGCCATTGAGTGGTGCAAATCCTGCGCATCGGTGTTTATTGCGATAAACTCAACACCAGCGACCTTTGAGGTCACCATGTGGTTTACTGCGTTCTTTCCTGAACCTCCGACTCCGAGCACTCGAATTCGAGCAAATGTTTCTACTTCTGGTTTAATTTGGGGCATAGTAATAGGGCTTAACGCCAAGTCTTTTGGCGGATTAATTGAAGATTTCTTTTCAGTCCGTGTTTTCACGCTCTCTTAAAAAACTATTAATTCCAATCATAGCAGAAAGCCACAAAAAAACACAACAGTTGACATTATAGAGCTTTTAGCTTGTAGAAAATAGATGTTTTAAGCATGTTCGCATATACATTTTGGGGAAACAGCCCCACTGGTTCTCCGCTTAAACAATAGTCACTTTTCTTCACGGAAAATTGAAAACTCGGGGCGGGAAGCCCCTCAAACAATTCAATTTTCCTAAAAAGCTCCTTTGTTTTGCGCAGAGCCCAGTGAGTTTCCCAAAATGTATATGCGAACATGCTTCTGTTGGGTGACAGTTTTGAAGAATTTCTGGTACACTTTTAGTATGGAAAACTATTCTGAACAAAAACCACCACCGAAGCATTCAGAAGAGGAGCAAAAAATTCTTGACCAATATGGTCAAGAAGGGTTGGATTGGTATGGGGTGCCTGGTAAATTTTCTGACTCTAAAAAAGAAACAGACACGATTGATAAAGGCGAGGAAGAGCAATTATCTCTTAAAGAAACTGTATTGTCCCCGGAAGTTTTGGAAATGGTGATGGCGAAGGTACAGGATATCGATCAAGACGGTACCGCATATCATATTTCGGCATACGGAACCAGAGAAAGCTTCTCCTCTACTCTTTCGCTGGGTATTCTAGGTAATTATATGGACACAAACGATTTAGGTAAGGTGTTTGATAAACAAGAATGGATTCAGGCCGTTCGTGGTAAAGAAACTAAAAGATGGAGTACTCTTATGCCGAGTCGTCCTAGTATCTGTTTTCATATCATTGGACGATCTACACCGAACACAAACAAGCGAGGCTTAAGTCAAATTGCTCAACTTTACCCCATGACACAGGATAAATATGCAATACCAATAATGTTCGATATGAGTAAATTAAAAGAAGTTAAAAAACATTGGTATACGAAACTGAAAATCGGAGAATATATGAATGATCTAGAAGAGAGGCACAATTCTAAGGGGGAAAGCAGGGCAGAAAGTTCCCACGGTTTTGTATTATCAGCGAGAGTAGCTCCACGACTTTTTAAGGGGCTTGTAATGGATAAAGATTTTGAAAATATTGAAACAATAACTTCAATAATGGGCGAAGCCTATAAAGATAAAAAAGAACTTTATCTACCTATTTATAACGTTAACGGAGATCTTCTTTGGCCGAAACAAATGAGCTATGAAGAGGTGAAAAAATTCGTTGCAGAAAGGGAAAAGAAAAGTCCAGATAAGGAGAATCTTGAATAGCACAAAAGCGAGGAATAGTTTTTAGAAACCCGCGCACGCCAGGCCGGCAGGGTCTTTGTGGTGTAATTTTTGCTTCGGGCAAAAACTATACCACAAAGCAGCCGGCGCCCAGCACAAAGAAAACTGCCCGCTGGGGCAGTTTTCTGGGTTTCTAAAAACTGTTCCGAGTGACCTTTTATGGCAAAAATTGCTTCACCCAGCTAATGAGCGTGTTTTTGGTATTTTGAAGCGATTGGGTTCCTAATGATGCGCTCTCTTCTTGATTGAGGCCCAAAATGCAAAGGCCGTAAGCGACAGCCCATGTTGAATCTTTTACTTCTCCTGGTTTTGAATTTCCAAAAGTGACTTCTCCAATTTTTGAAGGAAGTTTGAGTGCGGCTTTTGCTAAATCTTCGACAGTCCCGACCCCCGAACCTCCGCCGGTCAAAATAATTCCAGCAGGAAGGAGTTCTTGTTTCCCGATTTTTTTCAAATGAGCTTCGATGAGCTCAAAAATATCTGAAAGTCGCGCCTCGATTATTTCTTCCAGTTTTTTGCGAGGATAAGAAGTAGAAGTAATGCCCCCAAGTTTTATTTGCTCCGCTTCATTAAGCGGAACCCGAAGTCCGAGTGCGATGTCGTTTGTAATATCTGTCGAGCCGATGGGGAAGACTTCCAAAGAGATCGGAATATTATTTTCAAAAATAACAATCGATACCGTTTCAGCTCCGATATTTGCAAGCACGCATCCGGCAATTTTTTGCGCGCGAGAAAGGGTGACCAAACTTGCAGCGAGCGGAGCTGCCATCACATCTTCTACTTCCACTCCAGCTTCCTCAACTGCTTCGATCAGATCTTCGAGGTGTTGTGAAAGGGAACTGACAAAAAGAGAACGGATTTCTAATTTCGTTCCTTTCATTCCAACCGGCCTGCCGTAGACATTTTTTCCGTCGAGTTTGTATTGAACGGGGATGACGT
>JAQTLZ010000012.1 GCA_028714635.1 Candidatus Paceibacterota bacterium | reverse complement strand
ATAATTCAACTCAAAAACGCAGGAGACGCCGGCAAGGAAACTCTTTCTGTTTCTCATTCTGATTTGAAAGCTTCAATTTTGGAACTTCTCGCAAAGAGCGGTTACATCGCTTCTTTCACCAAGCGAGGAAAGAAAGTAAATAAATTTTTGGATGTTGTTCTTGCAAAGAAGGAAGGGATGCCACGAATCAGCGGAGTAAAAAGACTTTCTCATGTTTCTTCGCGACAATACAAAGGCGTAGCTGATATTCGACGAGTGAAGCAGGGACACGGAATGATGGTGCTCACGACTCCAAAAGGAATTCTTTCTGATGTTGAAGCACGAAAGGAGAAAGTTGGAGGTGAAGCACTTTTCGAAATATGGTAAAAAATTCGTAAAATCGGAGCACTTCTTCGTTGGTTCGGGTCGAAGGCTTCCTCGCAGTAGGTCATCTACAGCTCGGTCGCACTTCTCCCTCCCGCCTCGAATTGCTCACAATTTAACAAATTTTAAAAAAATATGTCACGTATAGGTAAAAAAGTAATATCAGTTCCAGAAAAGACCGAAGTGAAGATCGGTACTGGTGTTATGTCCGTCAAAGGCCCTCTTGGAGAACTTTCACGTCCTTTCAAACACAGTGATGTAAAGATTGCTTTGGCTGATGGCAAAATCACTTTGACTCCAGTCGGCGAAGATTCAGGAGCTCTTTGGGGTACTTACTCTGCGCACCTCACCAACATGATCAAAGGTGTTCATACACCTTTCCAGAAGAAGCTCATCATCGAAGGAGTGGGATACAAGTGGGATGTGAAGGGAGAGGAACTCAATTTGGCTCTCGGATTTTCTCATCCAGTGAAACTCAAAATTCCAAAAGGATTGAAAGTGGTTGCTGAAAAAGGAAATCTCACTATTTCTGGCAATGATGTCGAAATGGTAGGACACTTTACTGCGAAAGTGCGAGATTTGAAAAAGCCTGAACCATACAAAGGAAAAGGAATCCGATACAGCGATGAAGTTATCCGACGCAAGGCTGGTAAGAAGACAACATAATTTCCATGAAATCTGCTAACACAAAATCAGAAAAGAGAATTCGACGACACAAGAAGATCCGCAGCTCCGTCTCCGGAAGCGCAGAGAAGCCTCGTCTTTCGGTTTTCAAATCAAACAAGCATCTCTATGCACAGCTTATTGATGATGACTCACAGAAAACGCTCGCTGTCTTTTCGTCTCTCAATTTGAAAGATTCAAAGAAGAAAATTTCTGAACAGGCAATTGAAATTGGAAAAGAATTGGCAAAGATCGCAAAAGCAAAGGGAGTGACGAAAGTCGTTTTTGACCGAGGAGGTTTCGTTTATCAAGGCAAAATTAAAGCTCTTGCAGACGGAGCTCGTGAAGGGGGATTGATATTTTAATTAAACATATGTCAGACGAAAATACACAACCAAATACAGCTCCAGTAGCACCTACAGCTCCACAAGCTCCTGTAGCAGGTGCTCCAATGAGCGGCGCTCCAATGCCACGAGGCGGTGCACGACCTCAAGGCGGTCAGAGAACTTTTGAAAAGAATCCTCGACGAAATACCCGAAAGCCGGGAGGACGAGATGGCGGACGCACAAAGCCAGAATTTGATCAGAAAATCATTTCTATTCGACGTGTGACTCGAGTTGCTTCCGGAGGACGACGATTCAGCTTCTCTGTGGCGCTTGTTGCAGGAAACCGAAAAGGCTCTGTGGGAGTAGGAATTGGAAAAGGAGCAGATACATCGCTTGCAATCGACAAAGCTGTCCGAAATGCAAAGAAGCATATGATCAAGCTCGCGCTCACAAAGACTATGTCTATTCCGCACGAAGTTGATGCAAAGTTCAATGCTTCACGAGTTGTTTTGAAGCCAGCACGAGGACGAGGAGTTTCAGCAGGAAGCTCTGTACGAAACGTTATCGAGCTTGCAGGTATCACCGACATCAGCGCGAAAATTCTTTCCCGAAGTAAGAATCATTTGAATAATGCGCAGGTTGCGATCATGGCATTGTCAGAGTTTAGAGATAAGACAAAGAAAGTTCTTGCTGCACCGACACTTCAGAAAGAACAGCGATAATTTCAAAAAATAGCATGCAAACCCATAATCTAAAAAGAGTTCATGAGCTTATCACGCACTATCAAGTAGGGCGAGGGGGGAAGCGCGGAAAAACATCTGGCCGAGGAGGCAAGGGACAGACTGCTCGAGCGGGAAACAAGAGACGACCAGAGCTTCGAGACCTCATCAAAAAGCTTCCAAAGATGCGAGGAAGAGGGAAGAACAGCAACAAAACGATCGATTTCCGAAAAGTATACCCAATCAACCTCGATCTTATCGAAGTAGGCTACAATGCTGGAGAAGTAGTTTCTCCAAAGACGCTTCTTGAAAAAGGTGTAGTTCCTCTTGTAAAAGGAAATCTTCCTCTCGTAAAAATTCTTTCTATGGGGGAAATCACAAAGCGTGTTACAGTAGAAGGATGCGAGATTTCAGCCGGAGCGAAGGCAAAAATTGAAAAGGCTGGAGGGACAGCACCCGCACTTCTCGTTCAGCTTCCAAAGCGTGCTCCTATTAAAGTAGTTGTAAAAGAAGCTCCAAAAGCGAAGGCTCCCGCAAAGGCAAAACCAGCTCCCGCAAAAGAAAAGGCTCCAGCGAAGGAAAAAGTTGCCGTTAAAAAATAAGTTTTTCACACAATGGATAATTTCTTCTCCAAATTAAAGCTCATTATCGCGGATAAGAGCATTAGAAATCGAGTACTCTTTACACTCGGTGCTTTGATTATCTTTCGACTGCTCGCAAACATCCCAATTCCTGGAATTGACGTCGCGCGACTGCAAGCTTTCTTCGCAAACAGCCAGTTTTTGGGACTTTTGAATGTATTTTCTGGAGGTGGGCTTTCAAACCTTTCTCTCATTATGCTCGGAGTCGGTCCGTACATCACTGCATCTATCATCATGCAGCTTTTGACCATGATGGTGCCGAAGCTCAAGGCGATGTATCAGGAAGAGGGTGAAGCAGGACGCGCAAAATTTGCACAGTACTCCCGTCTTGTCGGCGTACCGCTCGCATTTCTCCAGGCGTTCGGCTTTCTCCTCCTTCTTCAGAAGCAGGGAATTGTGCCGTCTCTCGGAGGTTTTGCTCTGGCCGTAAATGTTATCGTCATTGCCGGAGGCTCTGTCCTTCTCATGTGGATCGGAGAACTTATCACTGAATTTGGAATTGGAAACGGAGTTTCGCTCATCATCTTTGCCGGAATCGTGGCAAGAATCCCAACAGCAATGAGCCAAGCGCTTGTTTCTTTCGATGCTTCACAAATTCCTGTCTATATCGGTTTCTTGGCTGCCGCCGTAGCGATTATCTTTGGTGTCGTCATCATTACTGAAGGCGAACGGCCAATTCCAGTCACGTATGCAAAGCGAGTCCGTGGAATGAAAGTGTATGGAGGAACTTCGACATATCTTCCTCTTCGATTGAATCAAGCTGGAGTTATTCCAATTATTTTCGCACTTTCAATTTTGCTCTTCCCACAGATGATTTTCAATTTCCTTTCTTCGACAGGGAACGCGACGATAAGCGCTATTGGTACATTCGTCCTTGCTGTTATCGCAAACAAGTGGATTTATGCGCTTGCGTATTTCATCCTCGTATTTCTCTTTACTTATTTCTACACAGCAGTTACTTTCGATCCAGATTCTATTTCAGAAAATCTCCAGAAGAACGGCGCGTTCATTCCAGGAGTTCGCCCAGGACAATCCACTTCAGCGCATATTTATAAAATCTTGAATCGTCTCACGCTTTTCGGCGCACTTTTCCTCGGTATTATTGCTGTGCTTCCGCTCGCAATGCAGGCCCTCACAGGAATTCAATCTCTTGCTATTGGAGGTACTGCGCTTCTCATTGTTGTTTCTGTAGTTCTCGACTTGATGAAAAAAGTAGACGCTCAAATCAGTATGCGCGAATATTAAAAGCTCGAATCTGGCGAATTTCATCGTTACCAAAAAATTTCGCTTCCGTGCAGTAGGTTCACTACAGCGTGGTCGCGAAATTTTTTGTTGCCTCTTTCGTCGTTAGTGGTAGGATGAAATCTGGCCGCAAAGAAAGGAGGTGCATCACGATTACGAGAATCGCCTGAAAATCCGGCTTTCAGCGAGCTCCCAGTGGGTCTCTCCAGGCGAAAATCTGAGGGATTCAAAAGCCTTGTCAAATGGGGGCAACGTTCTCCGGTAAAGAAAAATTAGTGTCGCGCGCGGAGGTCACCAAACCGGTTGGCATAGAAGCGCGTGTAAGTGGAAGCGGGAATTGCTGTTGTCTCCCCCGGGAACGTCTAAAGGCATCTCCCTGGATTTTGTTTTCCAGGAAAACGACAGGTGGAGAATTTTCTCCAAGGGCACGCCAGGTGCCCCAGAAGAACGAACCTATGGTTTCGACTTGGCGAGTGAGGGCGGTGGTGAGAAATCCACCGCTCTTTTTAATTAGGCTGTTTTTTGCTACTATAAGCCGTATTATGGCACCCAAGACATTCATTATGATTGGCCGATCTGGCTGTGGAAAGGGCACTCAAGCTGACCTTCTTTTGGCGCACCTCAAAGAAAAAACTGGTCTCAATGGCTATCATCTCGAGACTGGCAAGAAATTCCGCGAATTCATTCAGTCAAAAGGCTACACTAGCGGGCTTTCTCGACAGATCATTGAGGAAGGGGGGCTTCAGCCTGAATTTCTTGCTATTTGGAATTGGGCGAGTTCTCTTATCGAAAATCTGACTCCTGATGTGCACCTTGTTCTCGATGGTGCTCCACGAAAGCTGTTTGAAGCGGAAGTTTTGAATCTTGCGCTTGAATTTTATAAACGAGAAAATCCTGCAGTTATATTTTTGAATGTCAGCGAAAATTGGGCACGCGAGCGACTCATGGAGAGAGCGCGAGGAGATGATAAGAAAGATAGCATTAACAAAAGGCTTGCATGGTATGAAACTGAAGTGCTTCCTGTTGTCGAGTTTTTCAAAAAGAAAAAGAATTACCATTTTCTTGAAATAAATGGCGAACAGCCGATCGAAAAAGTGCAGGCAGATATTCTCAAAGGTCTCCGTATTTGATTTTAAGCTAATAGCTACCAGCTAAAAGCTACAAGCTACCCTGATGGTTACAAAAAAGACAGAAAAAGATATCGAATACCTGCGCGAAGGTGGAAAGCGTCTTGCTTTCATTTTAAAAGAACTTCAGAAGAAAGTTGCTCCGGGAGTAACCGGGCAGGAGCTTGAAGATTTTGCCCGAAAGCTCACCGAAGAAGGGGGAGACAAACCCGCATTTCTCGGTCACATGTCCAAACACGATAAAGTTCCATATCCAGCAGGACTCTGTCTTTCTATTAACGACGAAGTGGTGCATAGCCCTGCGACTGGCGAAGGTAAGGTTATTAAAGAAGGAGATGTCGTAAGTCTCGATTATGGAATTATTCACAAAGGACTTTACACTGATTCTGCTGTCACGGTGGCTGTCGGAAAAGTTGATGCTGTTGCGAAAAAACTTTTGAGCGTTACCAAAAAAGCTCTGGAGATCGGTATCAAAGAATGTAAAAACGGAAACACAACGGGAGATATTGGTTTTGCAATTGAGGAATACGTGAAGCCTTACAAATTTGGCATTATCCGAGAGCTTGCGGGACATGGAGTTGGTTATAAAGTGCACGAGGACCCCTACATCCCCAATTACGGCAAAAAGGGCACAGGAGAGAAGCTTTTCCCTGGCATGGTGATTGCCATAGAACCGATGCTTAATGAAGGAACAGCCGATATTAAGCTTGCAGAAGATGGATTTACCTATAAAACGCGGGACGGCAAGCGCGGAGCTCACTTTGAACACACCATTCTTATCACAGAGGGAAAGCCTGAAATACTCACCAAATAGGCTCTAGGAGCGCTATCTTTTTTGAATATCTGCCGATATAATACTTGTAAACAAGTAACCTTTATTTATATGGAAAATTTTCAAAATGAAGATGAACTTTTGAAGGCAAATCCGCTTTTACAGCCATCTGGACATGTTCACTCGGAGCCAACAGATGAAGATTTAGAGAGACATACCAAGGAAGTGGAAAGAGAAAATGCAACAAAGGAAACTGTTGTTATTCCAAAACAACGAACTGCTTCAGGGCGTGCCACGATGGAAACAGCTGTTATAGAAAAGCCCGAGCCGGGCAATGCTATTGTTGATCTGCCTCCGGATGATGCGTATGACTGGAAAGTTTACAAGAAGATGACAGG
>JAQTLZ010000011.1 GCA_028714635.1 Candidatus Paceibacterota bacterium | reverse complement strand
AACGAACTGCTTCAGGGCGTGCCACGATGGAAACAGCTGTTATAGAAAAGCCCGAGCCGGGCAATGCTATTGTTGATCTGCCTCCGGATGATGCGTATGACTGGAAAGTTTACAAGAAGATGACAGGGAAAGGTAAAAAGTAGAGTTCATTATGGAATTAGGTTCTCACCAAACATTTGAAAATCCGCAGGAGGAAATAAAATTCCTTCGGCAAGAGATTGCCAAAAAAGAAGAGGAGGTCTTGGAGCGAGGCGAGAAACCTAATCACGAGAAAATTGCTCACGAAAAAATAGATGAGCTTCAGAACGCTGTCGTCAATCATCCGGGAATTCCTGCGAAACTTGTTCAGAAGGAAGTAGAAGCAATAGTGCTGAATCTTTCTCCGGAAACGCATGATGACAAGATGGCTGAGCTTCTTGGAATTCTCCAAGAGCAGGGAATATTTCATGCACTCAAAGTGCTTGATGGAATTCATAATCCTCATCTTGAAGACGATTTTCACCGTCTGCTCGTCCAGTATTTGAGACAAGGTTTTCCGGCAAAAGGACTTAAAAATAAAAGTCCGCTTGAAAAATCTTTAAAGACTACTCTCTACGAAGTTTCGCTTCCTGAAGAAGAGGAAGAGGAGGGGAAGAATCCGAAAGAGCTCAAAAATCTCATTTCAAAAATGGAGCAGTTTTATGCCGGGATGCTTTCCATCTCTCCACAGGATCTTTCCGATGAGAATTGTTTTTCGATTGAAATTGCCAATGCCAGCGGTTCTCCGGAGACGATTTTTTACGTTTCAGTTCCGACCGATAAATCGTCCCTTTTTGAAAAACAGATGCTTAGTGTCTTTTCAGACGCAAAGATCAGAGAAGTAAATGATGATTTCAATATTTTTAATGAAGCCGGAGTTTCACTCGGCTCTTACGCGGTCTCGGCGAGTAAGCCGATCTTTCCTCTGAAGACTTACGAGCAGTTCGATTACGATCCTCTAAATGTCGTTCTTAATGCTTTTTCAAAAATAAAACGAGAGGGAGAGGGAGCGGCGCTTCAGCTTATCTTCAAACCTGCCGGACACGGCTATGCACAGCGCTATAAAATGGCGCTGGAAGAGATTAACAATGGCGTGCCGGTAAAACGCGCCACTGCTCTTCCTGAGACCGTCGCGGGGCATGTATATGATGTAGCCAAAGACATCTTTTATTCAGACAAAAAGCGCAAGCAGGATAAAGAAAAAGCTCGAGACGACATTGCTATAGAGCAGATCAAGAAAAAACTCGAGAGTCCGATCGTAGAAGTAAATGTGAGGATAATGGCGTCTGGGGTGAATCATGCTGACGCGCAGGGAATTCTTTCCGAAATCGAATCGTCATTTAATCAATTTGCTAACGCGCAAGGCAATCATTTTATTTGGAAACATGTTGATGGCTCGAAGCTTTTCGAACTCGAAAAAGATTTTTCATTTCGCATCTTCTCACAGGATCTCAAAATTCCTCTCAACCTGAAAGAATTGACGAGCATTCTTCACTTCCCACAAAAGGTAGATACCGCTCCGGAACTTCGCCAAGCAAAAGCCGGTACTGCCCCTGCACCTGTCGGGTTGCCAGAAAAGGGCACACTTTTGGGTATAAACAAGAATCGAAATACCGATACCAAGATTTTCATGACTCCTGAAGATCGTCTCCGACATATGTATGTCATCGGACAGACCGGTACCGGAAAGACGACCCTTCTCAAAAATATGATCGCCCAGGATATTCTCGCGGGCGAGGGTGTTTGTTTCATTGATCCGCACGGTTCTGACATTCAAGATATTCTCTCGATTGTCCCGAAAGAGCGCTATGAAGATGTGATTTATTTTGATCCAGCAAGCATCGAGAGGCCAATGGCTTTGAACATGCTCGAGTACGATAGAAATTATCCAGAACAGAAAACATTCGTGGTGAACGAACTTTTCAGTATTTTCCAGAAATTATACGGAGCAAATCCAGAAAGTATGGGCCCGATGTTCGAGCAGTATTTTAGAAATGCAACAATGCTTGTTATTGAAGATCCAGAAAGTGGTTCGACACTTCTTGAAGTTTCTCGGGTCATGGCGAATAAAGCATTCCGCGATCTCAAAATTTCGAGATGTAAAAATCCTGTTGTGGTGCAATTCTGGAAAGAGGTGGCAGAGAAAGCCGGCGGTGAAGCATCGCTTGCAAACATTGTGCCGTATATCACCAGCAAATTCGATGTATTTTTGGCGAACGAAATTATGCGTCCAATCATCGCGCAGGAAAAATCATCTTTCAATTTCCGCGATGTGATGGATAACAAGAAAATTCTTCTTGTGAATCTCTCGAAAGGGCGGTTGGGAGACATCAATGCCAATCTCATCGGTCTCATTCTTGTCGGCAAAATCCTTATGGCGGCTCTTTCTCGTGTGGATTCATTTGGGAAAGATTTGCCGAATTTCTATCTTTACATCGATGAATTCCAGAATGTAACGACCAATTCCATCGCCCAAATTCTATCTGAAGCGAGAAAATACAAGCTCTCACTCTCTGTAGCTCACCAATTCATCGCCCAACTCGAAGAAGATATTAAAGACGCAGTTTTCGGAAACGTCGGCTCCATTGCTACATTCCGCGTCGGAGCAGAAGATGCAGAATACTTGGCAAAACAATTTGAACCGGTCTTTACCCAAAAAGACATTATGAATTTGGATAATCGAAATGCATATTTGAAACTGCTTTCCGGTGGAAAGCCGCTCAAACCATTCAATATCGAAACCCTCGCTCCGCCAAAAGGAAATCTCGACATCGTAGCCAAACTGAAAGAACTTTCCTATCTCAAATTCGGCCGTCCAAGAGAGGAAGTGGAAGAAGAAGTGATGAAGAAATATGCAAAGGCTCCTGTTCCTGCTCCCGCGCCAGTTTCTCAAGCTGTCTAAAATGAAAGAATTAGATAATCAATCAACGACAGAAAAAGATATTTCTCCCGAGAAACAAGAGGAGCTCGGTATAATGAAAGACCGTATTATCTCTGCGCTTCATGATCAGGAAGTAAGGGAAAGTACAGCGAATGATTTTATTTATACATTTGGACAGCTTGGACTAGACAAAGAGAGATCTAAAGCATTAACGGCTCAAATATTTGAAGAGTTACAATCATCTTCTCGCCTTGATATTTCTGAAGGGAAAATCCTAAAAGATTTTCAAGATATAAAGGTAGGAGATAAAAATCTGGTTCAAATTCTCGAGGAGAGTCTCAAAGAACGAGCGAAGAAAATTTTCGGCCAACTTAAGGAACATCTCAAAGACGTGAAGGGAGAAGGTGTTGATTATGGAGCGGGGGATGGCCAAGTGACCCAACTTATTCAGGATGAATTGGGTTTCAAGATGGTGGGGTATGACCCTCGTGAGTATAAAAGGCCTGGAATAAAGGTTACGATCAAAAAATTTGATGGGGGCAATACTGGAGAAGAGAATGGACACTTTGGTTTTGCTGTGATGACCAACGTAGCTCATCATGAAAAGGACAATAAAAAAATTCTCGATGAATTGACTCGTATCATTAAACCGGGCGGGAGGCTTGTCGTAATCGAAACGGTGCCCGTTGGCGCTACTCCTGGGGAGATAAAGAAAGATCACGAGAGGACGTTTATGAACGACTATCTCTACAATCGTCTTTTCCATAATGCTGATGTCCCAGTTCCGGGTACGTTCGAAATCCCAGAAGATTGGATAAAGCGTTTTGAAGCAAAAGGCTGGCGATTGGTAAATTCTGAAAATCTGGGCGTCGATCAGCCGACTATTAATGACACCCATCATCTCCTTGTGTTTGAAAAAATGTAGAGCTTGTGGTTTTCTCTCAAAACCGTTACAATCTCGTGCATTATTGAATTAAAGCTAAAAGCTACCCAAATGCCACATCACAAAGAAGAGAGAACACTTGTCATTATTAAGCCAGATGGGCTCCAGAGAACTCTTGTTGGAGAAGTTATTAAACGCTACGAACAAATTGGTCTCAAACTTATTGGTATGAAGATGATGCGCCCTTCAAGCGCTCATATTGACGCACATTACAATCTCGACCCTGAATGGAAGAAAAATGTGGGGGAGAAATCAATAAAAAGTTACAAAGAAAAAGGCCTTACTCCTCCGTCAAATGATCCGCTTGTTATTGCGCAGAATGTTATTGAAGGGTTGAAGAAATACATAAGTGCTGGCCCAGTCGTTGCGATGGTGTGGCAGGGAGGAAATGCGGTGAAGATCGTCCGAAAAGTAACTGGAGGAACAGAACCTCTCACTTCTGACGTCGGAACAATTCGAGGAGATTACGTTCTTGATTCGTATGCGATGGCAGATACAGATGGCCGAGCGGTCCGAAACTTAATTCATGCATCAGGTTCGGTGAAAGAAGCAGAAGATGAGATTAAACACTGGTTCAAGACAGATGAGCTTTTCAAGTATGAGCTTATTAATGAGGCGATTCTCTACGGAATCTAATTCAGGATTCACAGATTTGCGCATTTCGTCGTTGAAATTTTGCGTTTTTCCCTCACTGTACTATTAAGTACAGCTCGAGAAAAGCCTCGATTTCGTCTAGAACTGCATCAAATCTGTGAATCCTGAGAACAGCTCAACGGTAAAAACCGTTGAGCTGTTTGCTTAGTGGTGATGCGTTTTTTCGTCCACCGCTTTTTCTTCCATTGCTAAGAGAAAAGCATCTTTTGTCGGGGTCTCTTTTACCAGCATCCATGTGGAGATGAGCGTGGTGATTGGTACTGCGAGCACGAGTCCGATGCTTCCGATGATCGCGCGAATAATTTCGGTAGAAAAAATCTCTTTATTGATCGTCTGGGTATAATCACCAGTTCCGAATGAATAGAAGAGAAGGAGAAGGGGAAGGGATGCTCCGACGTATGCTATTGCCAGCGTATTTACCAGAGCGCCGATATGTTCTCGTCCGATCCGTATTGCACGTCTGTAGATGGTTGATTTTGGAAGATGCGGGCCCACTTCGTGAAGCTCTTCGACCGCTATCGCTTGTCCGATCGCCGCATCATAGAGCACACCCAAGAGGCCTATGAGAATCCCTCCGAGAAGAAGCCCCGCGAGGTCAATTTGTCCTCTTGAGTTTTGATTGAGGTAAACTGATTCGTCAGTAGTAAATCCGGAGAGTCTAGCGTACTTAATGGCAAAAAATGCTAAAATTCCTGTCACTATGATTGTAACGATCATTCCTATGACTGCAGAACTGGTGGTCTTATTGAATCCGTGAGTGATGTACGAGCCTAAAATAATGATGAGTGAAGAAACGCCGATGCTCACTAAAACTGGCGAGTACCCGTGAAGAATTCCAGGAAGAAGCAAAAATCCGATAAAGAAAAAACTCAAAGCTAAAGCTATGATCCCGCGCACGCCTTGTTTCCCGCCGAAGAGGACGACGCAGACGACAAAAAGTCCTATGAAAAAATATAAAGCAGGAATGCGATACGGTTCTGAAACCGAATAAACATTAATGTTATTATATTTATCTATAGTGTGTATGAGATAAAATACATCTCCTTTTTGCAGATTGAGATAATCATTTTCCACAGTCACTTCAGCGCCTTTCTCATCACCATCAAGAATTTTGACTTTGAGGGTTTGATAATCACTTAAAGTATCTGTGCCGGGAATATCTTTTCTTTCTTGCGAAAGAATTTCCAAGACTTGCGCTTTCGCTGTTGTCCTGCTTTCGGGGACAAGATCTGCAGCTTTTGCGGCCTGGATTCCTCCAAGGAATACTAGGGTTAATAGAATAAAAGAAGAAAAGTATTTCATCCCGTTAGAGGCTTACTTCGATTGTTGATAATCGCTCAAGAAAATATAATTGCATAGTTGTTTGTTAGCCTCTAACGGGATTTCATATCGCTATTCTATCGCACTTCTTCCACTCCTTAAATACTTGCGAAATGGATAGCAATAAAGAGGACTAGAACGCCGAGAAGCGTCATTCCCGTAGTCAAAAATTTCGGATGCGCATGATGGCTTTCTGGTATGAGATCACTTGCGCCGATGTAGAGGAAAAATCCTGCAAAGAGTGCGAGCACGATGCTTAAAGCCTGTTCGGGAAGAGTAAAAAAGAGGGTAGAGGTTGCACCAAGAACTGGAGCGACCGCATCGAGAAGGAGCCATTGAAAAGCATTTTTCTTTTCTCCGCTATTCTTTAAGATGAGGCTCACTGTGTTTATGCCATCAGAAAAATCGTGGACAAGAACGGCTATTGTTACCACAGCTCCAATAGCGGCAGAGACTTGAAATGCAAGACCGATTGCTACGCCGTCGAGGAAACTATGGATTGAAAGGCTTCCAGCTCCGAGAATGCCTCGATGTGTTGTTTTGTGCTCGTGTCCTTCGTGATCGTCTTTATGAGTATGAAGGAATATTGTTCTATCGAGTACCAAATAAATAATAAATCCGAGTGCGACGCAAGAAGTGATTGTGGAGAGAGAGTGAAATTTTTCGCCAAGCTCAATTGCTTCAGGCATAAGATCAAAAAAGGCTACACCAATAACGGCGCCGGCGCTGAATCCAAGTACAAGATGGAGTTTGTCTTTGAAGCGGATAGCGAATAAGCCTCCGATAAGAGTGGCGATAAAGGCTGCGAAACTAATGAGTATGATCATTTTGTTATTGATTATGTATTAACGCACTGATTACAAATTCCGAAAAACTCAAGCGAATGGTTCATGATGGAAGAAAAATTTCTCGTCTGTCCTAAAACGCTTTTTTCGACTCCTTCAAATTCACATACGTCTACATCCTCCACTTTTTCGCATTTCTTGCAGATGATATGGTGATGATGTTTTCTTCCGGCCACAATCTCGTAATGTGCATGGGAATGTTCAAAATCGACTCTCCGGACGATTCCCACATCGGCGAAGTCTTCAAGCGCTCTGTAAAGAGTTACGGTATCAATTTTTTTCCCGGCTTTCTTTTTGATCGCTTCGACAGTGAGCGGTTTTGGCTCTCTGGAGAGCAAGGTCAAAAGAGAAACCCGACCAGGTGTAGCTTTCAGTCCCGTCTTTCGAAGCAGGGCGGAGAAGTCGAGTTTATGCGCCTTTTCTTTCATTCGTAGAGTATATTACAAACGCAAATAATTTGCAATTAGTGAATAGGTTGACTAAGCGCCGAAAAATTATCCTAATTTTTCGGCGCTTGACTCTCTTTTTTTCGAGCGTATTATAAAAATATGAACGACACAGGATTTAAAGGACTCGTCCTCGGCCTTCTCCTCCTTACAAAGGGTGGAGGCTTTCTTCGTGTCTAACTTCTCGAACTAACTAAGATAGATACAAAGAAGCCCTCCACCCGAGGGCTGATTTTTGTCACGCAAAAATCATGTCGAAAGATTTTTAGCTAGTGCGTAAAAATTTTCGACATAAATTTAATAGTTCTTTTGTGTTTAGTTCTTTCACAT
>JAQTLZ010000010.1 GCA_028714635.1 Candidatus Paceibacterota bacterium | reverse complement strand
AAAATACTGAAATCTGGACCCTGAACTGGACTGTAGAACACGACCGATACAAGTACTGCAATATATGCAATTGCAAACAAAGCATTGTAAAAAGGGTTTTTGGTCATACGTTTAGTATACGGCAAATCATTGAGGGCGAGAAGTGATTCGACACCGGGAATGTCGGTCGTTACACGACCAATAACCTGCCGGGATACCTCTCCTTACAGGAGCAGTTTCCTCGTTGGAGATTTTGTTTTGCTTCGCTCACAAAATCTGCTCAACGAGGCTTCGACTCCCGGTCACGAGCAATCCCCATTGCTCGTTTAGGGTCAGCAAATTCGCTTACGCGAAATTTGTGACCCTACCGGGAGTCGAACCCGGATTACAGCCTTGAAAAGGCCGTGTCCTAACCATTAGACGATAGGGCCATACGAGTAGATAAATAACTCGTAAAAACAGAAGAATCATATCATTTTTTGTAAAAATGGCAAAAAATTGCTAGGATAGAGCCTTATAAATCTTGGAGGAGTGGCTGAGCGGTTGAAAGCACTGGTTTCGAAAACCAGCAGGCTCGAAAGGGTCTCGCGAGTTCAAATCTCGCCTCCTCCGCCAAAACTATATGCAATCCAAAAAATTCATCCTCATCATCTACGGAGCATCTTGTGCGGGAAAATCAACCATTACTGAAGAGTTAATGAAAGTGGTACCTGAAATGTTCCACATTCGAAAAGACAAAATCAAGTGGTTTATTTCGCAATATGAAAGCATGATGCATAACGATATGCTTCACAACATGGCATATGACCTAGGAAAAAGAGCGGTGAAAGATGGCCTCTCACTTATTATGGAAGGCACGCCAAAAGTAGAATCCGGACTCTGGAAGAATTACAAAAAGCTTGCAGATGAGAACGGAATGGCATTTTATGAAGTGAACATGGAAGCAGACCTTGAGGTTCTAAAAAAGCGATTTCAGGAAAGAGTGGACAATATGCACACATCAGGAAGGAAGCTGGCAAATAAAAGTATGGAACATTTTTTATTTCTCCATGATCTCTATCTGAAGAGCAAACACGAAGGAATTCCTACTTTCTATTCAGACAAACAATCTGTTGAAGAAATCACTGGAGAAATTTTGAAAATAATCGGCAACTAATTATGCCCCATATCCACGAAAAATTTGATTTTACTTCGACCGTTTACATCGTGTACAAAGGAAAAGTTCTGCTTCGTAAACATGAAAAATATCACATCTGGATCGGAGTCGGTGGGCATGTAGAGCTTGATGAAGAACCAAATCAAGCCGCAATTCGCGAAGCAAAAGAGGAAGTGGGCCTCGATATAAAACTTATTCACCCCCACAAAGAACCCCCACTAAAGGATTATTCGGACATAACCAATTCGCGCCAGCTCATTCCGCCAGCTTTTATGAATCTTCATAAAATAAATGCGGTGCATAGCCATATAGATCTCGTATTTGCAGCAACATCAGATTCAGATAATGTTGTACCCGAGCAAAAAAGTGATGAGTGGAAGTGGCTTAGTCCGGACGAAGTCGAGAAAAGTCAGGAAATTTCTGACCGGGTAAAAAATTACGCAAAAACTGCAATAAACCTTGCGTCTAGAAAATAATCTCTTTTTCTGTTAGATTGATAGAGTTTTGGGACGGTTAGTCAGTTGGTGAGAGAAAAGCGGGCGATTAGCTCAGTTGGTAGAGCGCGTCATTGACGTTGACGATGTCAGAGGTTCGAATCCTCTATCGCCCACCGTATAATTAATTTACTCACAAACATGACCATCATCCACGCAATTATTCTCGGCATCATCGAAGGAATCACCGAATTTCTTCCAATTTCTTCGACGGGTCACATGATTCTTGCGGGGAATCTTTTGCATATTCCGCAAACAGAATTTCTCAAGACATTCGAAATTTTTATCCAGCTTGGTGCAATCTTGGCTGTAGTTGTGCTCTTTTGGAAACGACTTACCACAAGCATCGAATCCTGGAAAAGAATCATTATCGGATTTATCCCAACCGGAATCATCGGCCTCGCTTTATATAAAGTTGTAAAAACTTACCTCCTCGGCAACAGCACTGTGGTACTCTGGTCGCTTCTACTTGGCGGCATCGCGATTTTGGTATTCGAGCTTTGGTACAAAAAACAGGAGGGGGAAAGAATCGAGAACATCGAATCAATTTCGTATAAAAAATCTGCGCTTATCGGTCTCGCTCAAGCCGTGGCAATCGTGCCGGGAGTTTCCCGCTCTGCGGCAACAATTGTCGGAGGACTTCTTCTCGGCATCAAGCGTGAGACAATCGTGGAATTTTCTTTTCTTCTCGCGATTCCAACAATGCTCGCAGCAAGCGGACTCGATCTCTTAAAAAGTGCTTCATCCATACAGACGAGCCAAATTTATCTTCTCGCCATCGGCTTTGTCGTCTCATTCGTGGTTGCGCTTGCAAGTATCAAATTCCTCCTCAATTTTGTTAAAAAACACACCTTCATTCCCTTTGCGATTTATCGGATCGCGGTTGCAATACTCTTCTGGATTCTTATAGTAAGGTAATGATTATTTTAGGAATAGAAACAAGCTGTGACGAAACAGCTCTTTCGCTTGTCGAAGCGACAGGAACCCTCGAAAATCCTCAATTTCGCCTCCTTTCTGCTACCCTTTTCTCACAAACAAAACTCCACGAAGAACATGGTGGAGTGGTGCCGATGCTTGCAAAACGCGAACACCAGAAAAATTTGATTCCACTTTTGAAAAAACTTTTGGAGGAATCGGGTTTTTCAAAGTCAAAACAAGAAAAAATTGATGAGAAAGGAATAGAAAAAATACTGGAGAGAGAACAAGAACTCGCTCCCCTCTTTCTCGAATATATTCCGACGATCGAAAAGCCGAAAATAGATGCAATCGCAGTTACCTACGGCCCTGGGCTCGAGCCGGCGCTTTGGGTTGGAGTCAGTTTTGCGAAAGCACTTTCATACATTTGGAACATTCCAATCATTCCGGTCAATCATATGGAAGGACACATTGTCTCTCCGCTTCTCACAGAAAATACAAAAATTGAATTCCCCGCTCTCGCACTCCTTATTTCCGGAGGACATACAGAACTTGTGCTCACGGAAAAATGGGGAGAGTATAAAGTGATTGGAAAAACTCGGGACGACGCTGTTGGCGAGGCTTTTGATAAAGTGGCACGGCTTCTTGGACTTCCTTACCCTGGGGGACCAGAGATTAGCAAACTTGCAGAGAAACAGCGCCAAAGTGGAGCTAGCTCCACTTTGGCGCTCCCCCGCCCAATGCTCAAGTCTGATGACTATGATTCCTCTTTTTCCGGACTCAAAACTTCCGTATTGTATAAATTAAAAGAAATCGGCGAGCCAACAGCAGAAATCAAAGCAGAAATTGCAAAAGAATTCGAAGATTCTGTTACAGAAGTACTTGTATCAAAAACCCGCAAAGCAATCGAAGAATTCGGCCCGCAAACACTCATCATCGCTGGAGGCGTGTCAGCAAATTCGCATATAAGAAAAAGTTTTGAAAAATTAGCCGAAGATTTCCCTCAAACGAAGCTTCTCATCCCCTCAAAAGAGCTCTCAACAGACAATGCAATTATGATTGCCGGAGCGGGATATATAAATTTTCTATTAAAAGAAAAAACGGCCGGAGTGAACCAGCCGCTTGAGGCGCGAGGGAACTTATCACTCTGAAAATCAGAGGGTGAAAAAATTCTTCACCCATTCGATCGAACAGTAAACGCCCACCAGCCCGAGAGGCAGACCGTACAGCACAGCGCAGTACGTAAGATAGAAAAGGATCGCTTCTCCATCTTTGTTTTTTTCTGCCGGACTACTCGTTGAATTAACCATGTCCTGTCTCCTTTTTCCTCTAGCAAGGACAGTCCTTGCTAGTCTGGTAATGGCTCACTGAAGGCCACATTTGCGTTTACAAACCACCCAGAACTTATCACGGTATCGTTCGGGCATCATGAAGTCCCATCCATCAACGTACATCTCCATTACGTGACGATAGAGAATCCAGGCCCACAGAAACTTGACACCTCTCGAGAAAAATCTAATGTACCTCATGGTAAAGGTCTCCTTTCTTTTTCAAATCTACCAGAATTCATCCAAAAATGCTATTATTTTCCGATGGACGAAAAATTCTTAAAGCCCTACGACGCAAAAGCGACCGAGGGAAAAATCTACAAGCTCTGGGAAGAGAGCGGTTTTTTTAATCCTGATACTTGTGTTGCGAAAGGCGTTACCAAGGCTGACGCCCCTTCGTTTTCAATTCTCATGCCCCCGACCAACGCCAATGGTTCTCTTCACGCTGGCCACGGGCTCGTGATGACTATTGAGGACATTATGGTGCGATACAAGCGCATGCGAGGCTTCAAGACGCTCTGGCTCCCCGGCCTCGACCATGCCGGTTTTGAGACGCAAGTAGTGTACGAAAAAAAGCTTGAGAAAGAAGGCAAAACCCGTTTTGATTTTCCGCCGGAAGAACTCTACAAAAACATTCTTGATTTTACGCTTGAAAATTCAAAAAATATCAAATCACAAGTGGCGAAAATGGGAGCTTCATGCGATTGGTCTCGAGAAAAATTCACTCTTGATCCGGAGATTGTAAAAACGGTTTATCAAACGTTCAAAAAACTCTTCGAGGATGGACTCCTCTACCGAGGCAAGCGAATCGTCTCGTGGTGCCCACGGCATCAGACCAGTTTTTCTGATCTTGAAATTGCCGACGTCGAGAAAACCGAGAAATTTTACTACCTCAAATACGGACCTTTTGTGATCGGTACATCACGACCGGAAACAAAATTCGGTGACAAATATGTCGTGATGCACCCGAAAGACAAGCGCTATGCGGAATACAAAGACGGACAAAAAATCGATCTTGAGTGGATAAATGGCCCGATTACCGCCACAGTTGTAAAAGACGAAGCGGTAGATATGGAATTCGGTACGGGTGTTATGACTATTACCCCTTGGCACGACGGCGTAGACTTTGATATTGCAAAACGGCACAACCTCGATATGGAGCAGATTATTGACCTCAAAGGCAAACTTCTCCCTATTGCCGGAGAGTTTGCTGGTCAGCATATTTCAAAAGCTCGTGAAGCGATTGTTGAGAAATTGCAAGGAAAGGGATTGGTTGAAAAGATTGACGAGAACTACAAACACAACGTCCACACTTGCTACAAATGCGGGACAACTATCGAACCGCAAGTGCTTCCTCAGTGGTTCATCAAGATGAAGCCGTTGGCAGAAAAAGCGCTTGAGAGAATAAAAGCTGGAGAAATAAAATACATTCCCGACCATTACGAAAAAATCACAACGCACTGGCTTGAAAATATTATGGACTGGAATATTTCCCGCCAGATCGTCTGGGGAATCCCTATTCCTGCAAAAATTTGCGATGGATGCGGAGAAGGATACGTTGACCTCGACGACACACTTTCAAAATGCACGAAGTGTAAGGGAGCACTTCGAAAAGATACTGACACATTCGACACGTGGTTCTCATCGGGGCAATGGCCATTTGCAACACTCGGCTTCCCCGATGGAAAAGATTTCAAGGATTTCTATCCAACGGATGTGATGGAGACTGCCGGAGAAATTATCTTTTTCTGGGTGTCTCGCATGATCATGCTTGGAATTTATAGAACCGGCAAAGTCCCTTTTAAGACTGTGTACCTGCACGGCCTTGTGCTCGACGCAAAGGCGCAAAAAATGAGTAAGTCAAAAGGCAATGTGATAAACCCGCTCGACCTGACCGAAAAATTCGGGACTGACGCGTTCCGCATGGGAATGGTTGTCGGGAATACTCCGGGAACAAGCCTCGCCCTTTCCGAAGACAAAATCCGCGCTTACAAAAATTTTGCAAATAAAATTTGGAATGCAACGCGATTTGTTCTCGAGAGTACGCAAGATTTTGATACTAAAGCCTCACCAACAGTAAGCGAAAAAGATAAAGGGCTTTTGGCAGAACTCGACGACGCAATGCGAGACATCACCAAAGACATGGATAATTTCCGTTTTTATCTCGCAGGAGAAAAGCTTTACCATTACTTCTGGAACACTTTTGCAGACGTTATTATCGAGGAATCCAAGCCAATTATAAGCGGAACGGATGAATCCGCTAAACAATCCCGCCAATCTACCCTCCTCCACATTCTGAAAACCTGCCTCAAAGCCCTTCATCCATTCGTGCCTTTTGTTACGGAAGAGATTTGGAGCTCGCTCGAAGATACCGAAAGCCTCCTTATGGTGGAAAACTGGCCTGCTTAGATAAGGTACAATAAAGGTGATGATAAACGCAGAAACAGTATTTTGGGCAATGCTCGGAGGCTTTATCCCCGCGCTTTTTTGGCTTTGGTTTTGGCTTCGGGAAGACACCATTCACCCAGAACCGCGCGGTCTTATCGTCCTCGCTTTCTTCGCAGGGATGATTGCTGCCCCCCTTGCACTTCCGCTTGAAAAATATGTTTCCTCACATGGATTCGGAAACGGTCTGACATTTCTTCTCTGGGCAGTGATCGAGGAGAGTTTGAAATTTTTCGCCGCTTACGTTGCCGCGCTTGGAAAAAAGAATATGAATGAACCGGTAAACGCCTTGATCTATCTCATTACCGCAGCATTAGGATTTAGCGCCATTGAAAACACCTTTTTCCTGATGCAGCCGCTTGCCGCAGGAAATATCGTCGAGACTTTGCTCACGGGTAACCTTCGCTTTATCGGCGCGTCGCTTCTCCACACCGTCTCTTCAGCTATGGTTGGCCTCTTTATCGCTCTCGCCTTCTACAAGAAGGAGGGAACAAAAAAACTCTATATTCTTTACGGATTGTTCTTCGCAATCATATTGCACACCCTCTTTAATTTCTTTATAATAGAAGGCAATAATACATTCATGGTATTTGCGGGAGTGTGGATGGCAGTCATTGTGCTTATGGTTTTCTTTGAGAAAGTAAAATCAATCCGGCCTTCAAAAACAAAACTTGTTCTTAAAACACGATAAATTATTAACTTAACTTCTCTCTATGCTGAAAGATAAAAAATCATTTTTTGAAAGACTTACCGGCGCAGTCAAGGTAGATGACACACAGAGAGGAGTTCAGGATGAGAAAGAGAATGAAAAGGGTGAATGGATGGAAGAAGAGGCGGAAGAAGGCCAGCTCGCTGTAGATGTGCACCAAACACCTGAAGAAATCGTCATAAAGACTATGGTGGCGGGAGTACGGCCTGAAGATTTGGATGTAAATATCACTCGCGACATGGTGACAATCAAAGGCAAGCGAGAAGGCGAAAGAGGCATTTCAGATGAAAACTATTTTTCAAAAGAGCTGTATTGGGGTTCTTTTTCCCGCACAATTTTGCTCCCTCAAGAAGTAGAACCTGAAGAATCCGAAGCGATAGAAAAACACGGCCTTCTCATCATCAAATTACCGAAAATAAATAAGGGAAAGCAGACGAAACTCAAGGTGAAGACGATTTAGTTTGCAGGAAATCGATTCTAGAGAAAGCTTGGCAAAATTGCCCAAGCTTGTTATTGTTTGCCTAGCGTGTACCAAAAGAGCAGTTTTCGCATCTCATTGAAAAAAGGAGTTCGCCATGAATGTCGAGACTTTGTACCCGCCAATCATGGTGGGAACAGTTTGCAGAAGCTTCGAAGAAGCGCTCAAGCAGGGCGGGTACAGTTGGGTCAATCCGGATATTACGGCAGACAAAGTTGGCCAAGTCTGCATGATCCGCAGGGAAATTCACGTCGTGCCACCCGACCCCGATCTCTGGGCTCGCGAAGGCTGGCAACTCTGTCGAAACGGTGTCTGGCCACTCCTGGATCTCATGGTTCTGTTCGAAACAGATCCTTTCCTGAAGGAACTCTGCGGTTTTGATATTGTGGCTGCAGAACCAAAGAATCCAGCATCAATCTTTGGTGGTCACTCGGGCGCACCGAGCCATATCTGCGTCCGGCAAAGTCTTACATTGCCGGAATTCAAACGCGGCCTTGATTTCACTCCTGTGCGAGGGGGATGGAAGGGGTGGGATTCCAGATGGCGAGTGCTCGTAGAAAAAATCTCGCAATAGTATGAGAACACTTCGGACCCTGAATGCCTTACGGCAAACAGGGTCCGTTTTTTTGTGCCGAGACCCAGGTTCGACTACTACATAGCCAGGTGGTTTTCGATTTGCTTCCAGCAAATAACGAAAACCCTTTCGAAGCTGGCCAGAGGCAAAGCAGTTTGCCTCTTTCCTCGGTCAAGAGAAAACCGCCCTTTCGGGCGGTTTTTCTTGTGCCGAGGACCAGGTTCGAACTGGTGACCCTTCCCTCTTCAGGGGAATGCTCTACCAACTGAGCTACCTCGGCGAATTTTGCCACACAAAATTCGGATCGAAAGATTTTTAGCCGAAGGCGTAAAAATTTTCGACCAAATACACTAGCTCTTCAGACGACTTTCGAGCTAGAACAAGTAGTACTTTACCCGTTTTGGGCTATCTTATCAAGTTAATTAGAGAAGGAAGAAATCCGTCTATTTTTTAAAAGGATTGAAACTGTTGAAATTATCCACACCCGTTTGAATACTGGAATATGTTGAAATCAACTGATTGATATACGGCTGGATGAAATAATACGAGCCGACGCTAAACCCGATAATAATGAGCCAATAAATGAGGTGCATTATCGAACCGAATTTTGCTCGTCGATTCATCTTTTTGAGAAGCTGATTGTTTTCTTGGTTCAAAGCAAGATTTTTTTCGAGCAGAGTTTTTATTTCGGGATCCATAACAAGAAGTATAGCAAAAAATCGAGAAAATAAAACGAGTCTCTGTCGCTTTTCGGCAACAAAGACTCGCACTCCCAAACAATCTACCTGATCCGCTTCAAAATTGGGTCCCAGGTCAGGCCGAGGTGTTCAACCATAACCGCTTGAACGGAACAAATGATGGCTTCAGTCACCGTTTGGGACCAGTGTTCCAGGTGAGCGTACTCGACCTTCTCGTTCCACAACTTCTTGAGCTGAGGACTCAGGCTCGCCGTGAGAGTTACATTGATGGGCACCTTGTAGCGCCCAACCTTTACAACCTTCACCTTCGGCGCACCGGGCTTAATTACTTGGCCCGATCTGACGATTGCCTCAATGAAAACGAAAAAATCATCCGCCCCCAATTCCTTTTTTGTCTTTGGATCCCCCCGATCCACTGACAAAGCCCTTGTATCGAACGGCGCGATCACTAGCATGCGACCTCCCTCACTAAAATTGAACAAAACTGCGACTCCCTCGCAGCGCAGGTTGGCTATTCCCCGCTTTCAAACAGCCAAAACTGGCTAATAGAGTACCATGGGTTTTGATTAGGTCAAAATTGGATTGTTGAAAAGTTGTGGTCACGGGCAGGAATCGAAACTTACAGTTTCAGTACCCCGATTGGTTCGCCATTAGGCGAAGCTCAATCGGGCTTCGATTCTGGCACAGAGGCATCTTTATGCCTCTTCTGGGGCACAAAAAAAAGAAAAAGCCCGAGTTAATCGGCTTTTTCTTTTTTTTGTGCCCCAGGCCAGAATCGAACTGACATCCAACCCTTAGGACGGGTTTGTTCTATCCATTGAACTACTAGGGCTTATTAAACTAGTGCGGGATGGGAATCGGTCAGGAGTAATTTGTTCACCGTCGTGAACAAATTCTCACGACCCTAGCTCGCAGTTTTTGCTACTGCAAAAACATAGCTCCGCTTTTTCGATTACCCCCGAAAGGTGTTTCGACACCTTTCTCATCCCGCACGAAAAAGCCTATTCGGCTTTTTCTAGTGCGGGATGGGGTAATCGAAACCCCGCCTCAACCTTGGGAAGGTCGCGTTCTGCCACTAAACCAATCCCGCATTTCAACGTGTAATCCATGCCCACAATCGTGCCCACCATCCATTTCCGGAATCATCTGTGATACTTGGCGCTGGTGCGGTGCTATCTACAATCACCGCCATTTGTTCTCCCGCTTTCGCAACGCGAAATTTCTGCCTTATTTCTTCTTCCACCCCGCCTGGCGAGGAAAGTTTCTTGATTTCACCGCTTAGGTAGTCGTTTCTTTTATTCAACTCATCAAACCGCCTCTCCGTGATCGCTAAATTTTGACTGCTTTCCTTCTCTTTCTGATACACTCCCCAGGTAGCTCTTGCCACAAAAAAAACCGCCAGACAGAGTATAAAAAGAGTGGTCTTGGAATACAAAATCCTTCGGAATTTTCTTTTTTCCTCAAGCGGAAGCATGGATTTTTACAAGAAATACTAGAGCTTGAGAACAATCTAATGCCGAGCAAGAATCTTAAAATTTTGTGCGAAAATCGTCGAATTTTAAGGAAGCATATCGAGATACGCTGACGAGAAATTCGCGATTTGCAGCCAAAATTATAAGATTATGGCCGG
>JAQTLZ010000009.1 GCA_028714635.1 Candidatus Paceibacterota bacterium | reverse complement strand
ATACAGAATCCTCGCGAGAGTCCAAAATGTTTCGCTTCCCCCGGCAAGATACGGAAGACTTACAAGAAGCGACACTCCCGCCAAAAGAAGGAGTATTTCGCTCGATTTAATATGAAAATCTGCAATGATCTCTGCCATAGTCTTATTATTCTAGCACAAAAAGGATATTTCCGATATGCACAGAAAAAGGAAAACCCCCTACGGGGGCTGTACACCTGTCGCATTCTGAATACAGAACGCTCAAGGTCTTGCAGAGCGGGTCCCTACCCACTCTTCACCCGGCTGAAGCCCGGGGATTTTCCTTGTTCGAACGAAAAAACCAGATTACATCTGGCTCATCCCCTTATCACAACTCTTGCAGAGACTCTTGTGATTTACAATCTCAGCAATTGCAGAAAGACCTACGAGAATGTAGACGATTCTAGCAATCGAACCACCGAGAATTTGCATGACGTAATCAGTCCCAATGAGACCGATGATAAGCCAATTCAAACCTCCGATGATGAGCAAGATAAATGAAATTTTGTGTAAACCTTTCATTTTTTTCGAAATTAGGTTTTTAATAGTTCGACTTTTATGCCTTTATTATATCACCCCGGCAAAAGAGAGACGGAGAAGAAATCCCCAGTTATCCCCCTAGAGATCTTTGAGAAGAGAAAGGAGTTCAGAACGTCTTTCTTCCACAAGAGCCTTATTTGTAGCCTCAATATTGATGCGAAGCAGTGGCTCGGTATTGGACATCCTGATATTGAAACGCCATTCCCCCTTTTTCTCGACAATAACATTATCGAATTCTTCCACTTTTCCCTTATTTGCGTAGCTTTTTTGCACGACAAAAAGGGCGTTTTTCGCATCTTTGAGGGTTAGATTAATTTCACCGGAGATCGGATATTTCTCGATAAGAGGAAGAATACACGCCTCCAGGCTCTTTTTTTCCTGCGAAAGGAATTCGAGCATAAGAAGAAATGGAATAATTCCCGAGTCCGCAAAAAAGAAATCTCTGAAATAGGTGTGTCCGCTTGATTCTCCGGAGAAGACAGCATTCGATTCCCGCATTGCCTTTTTTATGAAGCTGTGCCCGACACGACAGCGTAGGGGTGTACCACCAAATTCTTTTATTGTTTCGACAAGCGCCCAAGTATAGCGGGGGTCATACACAACTGTTGCTTTGGGATTTTTATGGAGCATTTCTTCTATAAGAAGCACATTTGTGTAATACGCTTCGAGAAATAACCCGCTCCCTGTAGCAAAAAAAACTCTGTCAGCATCGGCATCCCAGGTAACTCCAAAATCCGGCCTCTCCTTTTTTATTTTTTCGATGAATTCCGTGCGATTTTCTTCGAGAAATGGATCAGGCCTGCCTTTCGGGAAATTACCGTCAGGTTCTCCATTTAAAAAACTCCACGTAATCGGCAAATCTCGGCACACAAGCTTCACGAGTTCTCCCTGAAAGCCGAAATTTGGATTCGCTACAACCTTGAATGACTTTATTTTCTTTGTATCAATAAACCCAAGCACAAATTTCCTGAAATCTTCGTGGATGTCTTTGGTGCTTAGCTTCCCTTTCTTTTTTGCCGAAACTTTCTTGCCAAGAAGTTCTTTTGCCTTATTTTTGAGTCGCACTGTAATCTCTTCTCCCGCAATGGGCTCCGCTCCCCTACGGACCATTTTCATTCCAGTGTATTCGCGAGGATTATGAGAAGCGGTAACGGAAATTCCCGCATCATATTTGTAATATGCCGTTGCGAAATAAATTTCTTCCGTTGAAATAAGTCCGATGTCCACAACATCCACTCCAGAATCTAGAAGCCCCTGGATAAGCGCTTTCTGCATCGACGGCCCGCTTATCCTGACATCTCTTCCCACGACAACTGTTTTCGGCTTTTCAATCTCTACAAAAGCCTGTCCGATTGCATACATAATTTCTTCATTGAGCTCTGTCGGATAGATGCCTCGAATATCGTACGCTTTGAAAATTGAGTCTTTGATTTCCATTAGCATTTCATTTTAGCACCGGCAGGATTAGTGCCAAGTGTTCAAGAATCATTTTGACCGATGGAGATTGATCGCCGAGGTATGAGCGAAACTTAATGAGCTCCTCGAAGCTTCTCGCATCTTCTTTTGATTTTATCGTTCCTACTTTTTCTTTTAAAACACTTTCGACAGCATTTAAAAAGGAAATCGCATCAGCTTTAGTCTTCTTTTCATCGGAAATTTCATCCGTCATCTTCTTCACTGAAACAAGCCGTTTTGGCTTTGCGCTGGAAAGAAATTCTTTCGCGTCTTTCTCCCACTTGTTCTCCCCATTCGTATTTATGATAAAAAGCCGGGATTTGAGAGTTGACAAAAGTCCTTCAGTGCTCGAAATCACCAGAAAAAAGTGTGTGTCAAGGGTTGGTTCTTCAAGAACTTTGAGTAATTTGTTCTGTGCCTGCCATTGAATCTTGTTGACGATAATGAGAAATATCTTCTTATTCCCAACCTGAAGCGCTTTTTTGCTTTGAGCTTCAATAAGCTTTTCAGCATCATCGACAGTAAACAAGTCAAACTTCCCCCGCCAAAAATCAGGATTCCCCACAGTTTTCACTTTCAACTCCTTCTCAAAAAACACTAAAAGCTCGGCGAGTACATCTTCTCGCTCGCCGACAATGCAGTATGCGTGATGGAGCTTATCTTTCTCAATACCATCTATCATTTCAGTAAAATTATTTAACGCCGGACAATAATCTTGACGCAAGAGGCAAAAAATATCCTTCAACATTTTTTATACTGACATGATACTGGGGGCTATCGCTCGTGGCATCTTTTACAACATCGCCCCATATTTTTGCTTCGCGAGAATAGCCCGCGGAAGATGTCGCGGAAAGAGAATCAATAATACCGAGAGCGCGTTTGGCCGATTGATTCATTTTCTCCCGCTCGCCCTTTTCTTTATCCCGAAAAAACCGCGTGAGCTCACTCCCCAAATTTGCCATAAGAAAAAGCGGGGTACGCGCATTTTGAGTTGATTGATTCATATGATTTTTTTCTCAATTATTTTTTTCATTTTGAGACGCAAATCTGCATCCTCCACTTCCATCCCGCGATTTCCCGCCTGCGGACGAATGTTTATGAGAGACGTATATTCGATAGCTTCATCTCCCGTTTTATCAAACAGTAAATTGAAACCCCAAATATCCTTCTGTATTGAACCAGCTTCAATCAAGACGACATTGGCATCAATGTGGTATTCACCGCCGATCGCAATAATTCCCCGCTCGATATCGACAACCCCTTTTATCATCGTATCGTAAAATTCCTTCGCAATTTCCTGCGCATCTTTTCGAGTGATGATATCTCTGACAATCTGTATATTCATATGTTCAGTATAACATTTTCAAAAAGCACTTTCATTTTTTGATGCAATATAATCAAAAAGAAACTGTTTCGGTCTATCTGCAAATGTAAGCGGAACAAGTTCATCTTTATTAAAAAAAGCATAGCCCTTACCTTCTCCCAGCACAATTTTCATCTCTGGCTCAAGAAGAAGGATGTAAACGTGCTTGTTTACCATTTTCCCAGTTCTTTTACTGACAAAAGTATACGTCTTAAAGTGAGTAAGCTTTTCTTCTCCCACTCGAATACCAGTTTCTTCTTCTAATTCACGAATAGCTGCGAGGATTGGTGACTCTCCTTCATCAATTCCACCTCCCCACAATCCCCAGGAATTCGGCCATATAGGAGCATCATCAGAACGTTGCTGAATAAGATAATTCCCTTTCCCATCTTCAATAATAATGTTTACACCATCCATATTCGGAAATTATACTCGAAATTGCCCCCAAAGCGACTCACAACTTTTCAAAAACCCGCGCACGCGAGCTTGGCATGGTCGGCGTGGTGTAATTTTTTGTAATCAAAAAACTATATCACGACGCAAGCCGCGCTCAGCACAAGGAAAATTTCTCGCAGGGAAATTTTCTGGGTTTTTGAAAAGTTCGTGGGGAGCTATTTTTTCGCGAGAATGGACTTTTTATAGGTCTCAAGATGCTCTAGTGCAATTCCAGTTCCCTTCGCCACACAATAAAGCGCATCTTCGGCGACATGCGCCTTCACTCCAGTCCGGCGATACACAAGCTCGGCAATGTTTCGAAGAAGCGAAGAACCGCCGGTCAGCGTAATGCCGGTATCAATAATATCCGCGGCGAGTTCCGGTGGCGTCTCCTGAAGCACGTCCTTCATCGCCTTCACCATGTCCCTTAGCTCGCGTGAAATAGCTTTTACAATTTCATTCGTTTTCATTTCTGCTGAACGAGGAAGTCCTGTCACAAAATCACGCCCCTTTATCATCATAGTAAGTTCCTCATCAATAGGGATAGCGGAACCAATCTGAATTTTAATATCTTCCGCAGTTTTGTCCCCAATTGAAAGATTAAACGTTTTTTTAATATAATCGGCAATAGCGGAATCGATTCTGTTGCCGGCGCATTTAACGGATATCGAAGACACAATTCCTCCGAGAGATATCACGGCAACGTCAGTCGTTCCTCCTCCAATATCAACTACCATATGCCCGCGAGCTTCGTGAATAGGAATGCCGGCGCCGATTGCAGCGAGAATGGGTTCCTTCACTACGTAGACATTCTTCGCTCCGGCTTTTATGGCTGCTTCGATAACAGCTCGGCGTTCAGTAGAAGTCACTCCAGCGGGAACAGAGACCATCACTTCGGGTTTAAAGACATTCCATTTGCCGAGCGCTTTTTTCATATAGTAGCGGAGCATTGCCTCCGTCACTCTATAGTCTGCAATAACCCCGTCCTTCATAGGGCGATATGCGGTAATGCTGTCGGGAGTTCTTCCCACCATATGTTTTGCTTCAAGACCAACGGCGAGAATGCGATTGTCTTCAGAAACAGCTACAACAGAAGGTTCGTTGAGCACTACGCCTTTTCCAGGCACAAAAACAAGGGTATTTGCCGTACCCAAATCAATTCCAAGCTTTGGAGTGAAAAATCCCATAGAGATCTGAATTGTAGGATAAAGAAGCCAATTTTACAAACTTACCCGCTCACTCACTTTTACTTTTCGCAGCTTCTTTTTAAAAGTGAGTACCTGGGCAAAGTTTTACACATTGTAAAATTATAGCATATATGGTATGTTGAATAATTATGCCGATAACCAAAGAACCAGAAGGCGACCAGAAGCTCGTCCAGATAGGAAATCTCATCGCGCGACTTCGCGATGACCGCGGAATTACCCAAACAGAGCTCGGAAAAATGCTTGGCACCACCCAAAGCGCCATCGCTCGCATTGAAAATGGCGAACAGAATCTTTCTACGGAAACTCTTTCAAAAATAAGCAAAGCTCTCAACAAGGAGATTTTAAATCTTTCCACGGGTTCATTGAATCTGCGCATCGAGGGAGGAAAAAAACTTTCGGGCACTATCGTCACAAAATCTTCCAAAAATTCAGCGATGGGACTTCTTTCCGCGTCGCTCCTCAATAAAAATAAAACGATTCTTTGCAATATGCCGAAGATTGAAGAGGTATACAGAATGATTGAGGTGCTTCAATCAATCGGAGTGGGAGTAAAATGGGACGGCAACAATCTCGAAATCAAACCGCCCGCAAAATTTGATATTAAAAAACTCGACACTGAAGCCGGGATGAAGACCCGAAGCGTCATAATGCTCATCGGCCCTCTTATTCATTTTTCCAGGAAATTCCGTCTCCCCCAGCCGGGGGGGTGCCGTCTTGGTTCTCGCACGGTCAAACCGCATTTTTATGCGCTTGAAAAGCTCGGCGTGGGAATTGAAACTCGCTCAAATCACTACGAAATCAAGACTCCAAAATTGAAACCCGGGAATATCGTGCTTTACGAAGCGGGCGACACCGTGACAGAAAACGCGATTATGGCGGCATCGCTCATTCCCGGCAAAACGACAATAAAATTCGCTTCCGCGAATTACCAGGTGCAGGATGTTTGTTTTTTCCTTGAATCGCTTGGAGTAAAAATAGAGGGAATCGGTTCTTCCACACTTATCATCCACGGAGTGGAGTCTATAGACAAGCCGATTACCTACGCGGTAAGCGAAGACCCGATTGAATCAATGTTTCTTTTATCTGCCGCAATCGTGACCAAATCAAAAATCCAGGTTATGCGATGCCCGATTGATTTCCTTGAACTCGAACTTTTGAAATTGGAAAAAATGGGCTTTCGTTACAAAATTCTGCGCCGATACAAAGCGGAAAATGGAAGAACAAATCTTGTCGACATTGAAACCTATCCATCGAAACTCAAAGCGCTCGAAGACAAGATCCACGCCCAGCCATACCCGGGAATCAATATGGATAATCTCCCCTTCTTTGCTGTCATCGCCACACAAGCCGAAGGCCAGACATTCATCCACGACTGGAGCTACGAGAAACGGGCGATCTATTATAAAGACCTCGACAAGCTCGGAGCTGATACCATCCTCGCCGATCCTCATCGCTGTTACATAAACGGCCCGACAAAATTAAAAGCGGCAGAGGTCATCTGTCCTCCCGCGCTTCGCCCAGCGGCAATTCTTCTCATTGGAATGCTCGCGGCCGAAGGCACATCAATTCTTCGAAATGTATATAGCATCAATCGCGGGTACGAAGACCTTGCGAATCGACTCAATAAGATCGGTGCAAATGTGAGCATTCTTCAGAGCTTCTGATTTGCGCGCTACGCAAATCACGTCGGAAGATTTTTAGCTAATGCGTAAAAATTTCCGACGCAAATTTTGCACAACTAGACTCCCAAGTTGAAAAGAAAGGCGTTCTCTGGGATGATACAGCAATGAAGAAAAGAGAGATTCTCTATTTTTACGGCGCGCTCATCCTTCTCGCAATCCTCATTAGCGTCGCTGGTCTCCTTTACAGAAACGGCTATCGCCTCCAGGGTTTTCATTTAGGAAAGGCCGGTAATCTCGAAGTGGCGGTGTACGAAGCGGGCTCTAAAATATTCATAGACAATAAGCTTCAAAAGATTACGGAAACAGAGGAAGAAATTATCCAATTCAACAATATCACTCAAGGAAAGCATACTGTGGCCGTCACAAAAGAAGGTTATGTGCCATGGGAAAAAGAAATTGAGGTAACGCAATTTTCAACGGAAAAAGTTTCTTCTTTTCTCTCTCCCGTCAGTATAGCGCTCACGAAAATAACTGATCCGAAGGATATGGAACAAATCCTCTATCTCTTTGAGCACCCGAAAGAAAAAATGGGGCCAACAACTCGGCGCTTAATGGGAAAAACCGCGCTTTGGGCAGATAGCACTTCGGTCTATATGCAATGGATGGCGGATTTAAATACAATTCCCCGCTACTTTTGCTCAAGCTCCGGAGTGTGTTCTGTCGATTCAATCGCGGTTTTCCATTCGGGAACTCCTATCGTAAATGTTGATTTCTATAAAACCCGGGAAAATATTTTTCTCGTGGCTCATGGAGAGACAATTGACGCAATAGAAATAGGAGACACGGGGCAAGCTCGTTCATACTCGCTTTACAAAGGCAGTGCTCCGACATTCTACAAGATAAGCGAAAATACATTCTACATAAAAGACGGTAAAAATATTTTTAGAGCAGATATATAGATGAAAATCATACAAGTCATTCCTATCGGCAGAGGCATTTCCAAAGAAGTCCTCTCGTACTTTACCGCCCTTCCCGCAGAGGCGGGCGCTCTTGTGGAAATATCTGTCCGCGCAAAAAAGATGCCTGGACTGGTGATAGAAGCTCAAAATATCGGAATTATGAAGTCCGAGATAAAATCTCTGCCATTTGGTATGCGGAAAGTGGAGCGAATACTCTCCTCTTCTTTTTTTACCGAAAGATATCTGCGAAGCGTGAAAGTGTGCGCAGAATATTACGCAACCACAATGGGAAGCATACTCTCGGTGCTCATTCCAAAAGTATTGCTGGAAAATATAGGAGAGATCGAGAAGCTTGCGCAAAAAGGCGAAAGTACGAAAAATCAAGGAGACATCCGGCCTTCAGTCATCCAGGCTTCGAGGGAAGAAAGACAGCTTCAATATCGAAGCATTATACGAGAAGAGTTCGCGAAATCCCGCTCGGTGTATTGTTGTCTCCCCACCATCGAGGAGGCAAAAACGTATTTTAAAAATCTCTCAAGGGGAATAGAGATGCATTCTTTTTTTGTGTCCGGAAGCCTTTCGAAGAAAGAATTTCTAAAGGTTTGGAAAGAAGCGACTGAAACTTCTCACCCGATACTTATCGTCGGAACAGGAGCTTGCCTTTCGCTTCGGCGCTTCGACATCGGCGCTATCATCATCGACGAAGAATCATCGGGAACTTTTAAAACACTGCGAAGACCCTACCTCGACATCCGCGCCTTTGCTGAAATATACGCAAAAATGCTCGGGGCGCAGTTCGTGCTCGGAGATACGCTCCTTCGAATCGAAACATTGTGGAAAAAAGAGAAGGGCGAATATACGGCAATCCAGCCGATTCAATGGAAATCCGGCAAGGATGAGAGAACGCTCCTCGTAAATTTGAAGTCGGAAGAATCGAAGGGAGACAAAAAATTCCACACAGTTGGAGATGCGGTAAATGAAATGATACAAAACGCAAAAGCTCACAAAAAACATATTTTTCTTTTCGCAACAAAAAAAGGATATGCGCCTTCAATCATTTGCCGAGACTGCAGAAATTTCGCATTGTGCCTTACGTGCCATGCTCCAATCGCTTTTTATAAAGACAAAGATGAAAAAACAAATTTCTTTTTGTGTCACAGGTGCAAAAGAAGCCGTCCGGCGGATGAGCTCTGTCTTGCGTGCGGCAGTTGGAGACTCGACCCATCCGGAATAGGAATTGACCTTGTACGAGAAGAGCTCGCTGAAAAAATTCCTGAAGAATTAATCTTTGTGATAGATAAAGATAAAGCCAAAACATCCGTGCAAGTGAAAAAAATACTTTCTCGTTTCCTTCATTCAGAATGGGGAGTGCTTCTTGGGACAGAAGTCGTTTTTTCCGCGATGGAAGATAAACTCGATGGTGTGGCAATTCTTTCGCTTGATTCCCTCTTCGCTCTGCCAAACTTCCGCATAAATGAAAAGATTATGCATTTGGTCTCGAAAATGCGCTCACTGACCGACGGACAATGCATTATACAGACGAGAAATCCTGATGAAAAAATACTCAAATACGCGCAGGAAGGAAACATCCTTGATTTTTATCAGTCAGAAATTTCGGAGCGAGAACAATTTAATTACCCGCCCTTTTCGGTTCTCATCGAAATTTCCCTTTCTGGCGGAAGAGGAGAGGTGGAGGCGGAAATGAAAAAAATGAAAGAAATATATTTCAAAGGGTACGAACTTGAGGTGTTTCCCGCTTTCATTCCGGAGGCAAGAGGCACCTACACCCTGAAAGGAATCCTTAAAATTCCCGAAAGCGAATGGCCGAAAGAAGATTTAACGAAAAAACTTTCAGCACTTCCCCCCTATTTTTCAGTCAAAATCAATCCGGAAAGCATTCTGTAAAAACTGGAAAAATGCCTTATTTTGTGTTTGAATGGGTGGATGAAAAGCATTGTTCAGCGAGATGCTCCGGTACTGCGAGAAAAGGCAAAAGAAGTGCCCCTTAAAGATATTGCGAGCTCCAAAATAAAGAAAGTTATACGAGAGATGAAAGAAGCGCTCGCGTCACAGGACGATGGAGTAGCTCTTGCCGCGCCCCAGATCGGAGTGTCGCTTCGCATTTTCATCATCACGGAAAAAATATATGACATTCTGTATCCTGGAGAAAAAGGAAAAAAAGGAAAAATTAATCTTGTCTATATCAATCCAAAGATCACCAAACTTTCAAAAGAACAGAAATTATTAGAGGAAGGCTGTCTTTCTGTCCGATGGCTATACGGGAAAAAAATACGCTCAACGAAGGCTTCGATAACAGCGTATAATGAAAAAGGTGAAAAATTTGAACGCGGAGGAAGCGGGCTCATTGCTCAAATCTTCCAGCACGAAACGGATCATTTGGACGGAGTTCTGTTTATAGACAACGCCGAAGATCTCCACGAACTTCCTCCTGAAAAAATTCCCTCTCGACTTAAAAAAGAGACTTCCAATGACTAAACTCAATATCGCATTTTTCGGCACGCC
Source organism: Candidatus Paceibacterota bacterium (assembly GCA_028714635.1). Classification (NCBI taxonomy): domain Bacteria; kingdom Bacillati; phylum Minisyncoccota; species Minisyncoccota bacterium. Next base: position 935 of record JAQTLZ010000009.1, on the reverse strand, counting down.
GGAACTCGTTCTCCCAATTCTAGAAGAACTCCGAAGTGCCGACCTTCTCCCGAAAGTTATTATTACGGGGAAAGATGAACCGCGCGGAAGAAAACTCGTTCTCCAAAAACCCGCTCCCAAACTATGGGCGGAACAAAAAAATATCCCGATTCTTCAGCCAGAGAAAATTAATCAGGAATTTCTCGAAGCGTTTAAAAAATACGACATTGACCTTGGCATTGTGGTTGCATACGGAAAAATTCTGCCGAAAGCGCTTCTGGAACTTCCCCGCTTAGGAATGATAAATGTTCATTATTCGCTTCTTCCTAAATATCGTGGCGCAACTCCTGTAGAATCCGCAATTTTAAATGGTGACGAGACGACGGGAGTCGTGATACAGAAAATGGTTTTTGCCCTCGATGCTGGAGATATTATAGAAAAAGAAGAAGTGCGTGTTGGCGAAAGAGAAACGGCACCAGAACTACGAAATCGCCTCAACGAGATCGCAAAAAAACTTTTGGTGAAGGCGGTAGGCAAAATCGCAGACGGTACTGCTTCATTTGAAAAACAAGACGAGAGCTACGCAACGCTCTGCAAAAAGATAAAAAAAGAAGATGGGCTTCTAGACCTTGCTGGCGATCCCGTACAAAATTATCGAAAATTTAGAGCATATTACGGCTGGCCGGGGACCTATTTCTTTATGGAAAGAAATGGGAAAAAGATGCGCGTTGTGATCAAAGAAGCGACTCTAGATGAAGGAAAATTCGAAATTCTTCGCATAATTCCCGAAGGAAAAAAAGAAATGAGCTACAAAGACTTTTTAGCCGGATTTCAAAGATAGACCCAAAGCTGTCGGCTCCAATTTACATAATGCTGGAAAATTATTCTTCGCATACATAAATCTCCTCAACCGGCACTGGCTTATACTTGAGCTTGTGTCCATTTACAGCAATAAA
>JAQTLZ010000008.1 GCA_028714635.1 Candidatus Paceibacterota bacterium | reverse complement strand
AGTCCAAATCGACGGCGGAGTTCGGCACCTCGATGTCGGCCCATCTTATCCTGGAGCTGGAGAAGGTTCCAAGGGTTTGGCTGTTCGCCAATTAAAAAGATACGCGAGCTGGGTTCAAACCGTTCAGTAGCTGATATACATCGGCAATTGGACAGTTTGAATCCGAGTTCGGACATTGAGGCATATGAAAAATAACTGTTTGAAGACAACAATATCACGGCGGCTCAAGATAGAAATATTTTGATGCTCAAGTTGACTATATCGGTGGAATCCAATTGTATGACAAACTGTCGTATGGTAGGATAATACCGAGGGAAGTCTTACATGAAAAAATTATCTGCAACGCAAAAAGCATATCTCGCTGGATTTCTTGATGGAGATGGCAGTATTTATGTGCAAGCAAAAGTAAATCAAACATATAAGTTTGGTTATCAGATTGCTCCATACATAGTGCTATTCCAATCACAGAAAGATCAACAAAATTTTGAAATTCTTTGTTCGCAAATCAACCTCGGTTATTTGAGAGCGAGAAAAGATGGAATTCTGGAATATATTATCGGAAGAAACGAAAATATTCTGGCATTCCTTAAAATTGTTGAGCCTTATGTGATCATGAAGAAATTACAGATCGAGCTTATGAAAGAAATTCTGATTACGAAGATGAAAGTCAGTGATCAAAAAGAATTTCAAGCGTTGTTGAATTTAGTTGATCGTTTCAGAGAATTAAATTATTCGAAAAAACGAAAGATTCGTGTATTACCCCGTAGAGACTACACGTCAGCCACCTGATTTCGAAAGAAAAGGTGAAGATATAGTCCATTGCACACAGTAATGTGTGAAGACAAGCGTGAGACAGGTTGGTCTCCTATCTACTGCAGGCGTTGATTCTTGAGAAGATTTGCTCCTAGTACGAGAGGACCGGAGTGAACGAACCTCTGGTGTACCTGCTGTTTCTGCCAAGAGCACCGCAGGGTAGCTATGTTCGGAATGGATAACCTCTGAAAGCATCTAAGAGGGAAGCCAACTTCAAGATTAGGAATCGTTTGAGACCCCTAAGAGAAGATTAGGTGATAGGCTTTAGCTGTACGCACAGTAATGTGTTGAGGCGAGAAGTACTAATTCGTCGATTTCTGTTAGGAAATGAAGAAACCACCCCAGTAGTAGAGCAAAGCTCACTACGGGGCAAGCTTCTAACTACTTTTTTGTTAACCTGTTCTGTGGAATGTAAATCCGTGTAGTAGAGCAAAAGCTCACTACAGGACAAGTTCCACAGACCCGACGAAGTTTTAAAAAACTTTTTCGGGCAAGAGTTCAGCGCCGATTTTTGCTCGCAAAGAATTGCGGACAAAGATCGGCGACTGAAATGTAATTTGGATGACTCCCGGAGATGACCACATAAGGATAACTAGTGTCGCGACACTAGAAATCTTCGTCCGGGAGTTGTCCTGATTGTTGAAACTTTGCGGATGGGGGTGTGGCTCAGCGGTAGAGCGTCAGACTTCGACTCTGAAGATCGGGGGTTCGAATCCCTCCACTCCCTCCATAAAGTTTCGAGCAGTTTGAAATGCTGTATCCCGGTGAAATATGTCTCTTCCGTTGGGGGAGCTGTCCGGGAGCGCGACGGTGCTGGGTAGTGGATGCAGAATCTAACTTGGGGAGTCTTGCGTCTCTTCAAAAGATTCTTCGAAACTGCCCAGCACCGAATTGATTATCGAAGTTGAGCTTCGTGTGGCCCCTCCGGCCTGTGTCATCTCGGCGATGACGCATGAGGATGTGGCTACCTTTCCAGCCACGTACTCCGCGGAGCTCAACTATCGTTTTCGTCGGGGAGGGGAACTCTGCCCAGAGTTGCGTACTTCTACAGGCTTGCTGTGTAGCAAGCAACCCCCTTCCCGGCACCAGTTCTTTGTATTTTTAAAAAAAATTGAGTCTTTAGTCTTGGTGGTTTGACGCAGTGGCCACACTCCTTCCCATTCCGAACAGGACCGTTAAGCACTGTAGTACCGATGATAGTTTTTTGGAGCGAAAGTAGGTAACCGCCAGGACCAACGACTCAATTTAATTTAAACAAAAGATCCGCTTAAGCGGATTTTTTGTTTCTCTATTCTTTTGTTATCATATACGCATGTCTCTCTGGTCTCAAAGGAGGAAATTTGAATATGCTGCTGTGGCGATCCTCGTCATTCTTATTCCGATCGTTCTTATTGGCTATTCATATTTTCATCGCTCTCCGACATGTTTTGATGGAAAGAAAAATGCTGACGAACAAGGCGTCGATTGCGGGGGAGCATGTCTCAAGCTTTGCGATTTCCAAACCATACCACCCATCATTCGTTGGCAAAGATTTAGCCGGGTAAGTGCTGGCCTCTACAACACTCTTGCCTACGTCGAAAATTCGAATCAAGAAGCGGGCATCCGGAGCATTTCGTATCTTTTCAGACTCTATGATGTTGACGGTGCGGTTGTTGCGAAAAGAGTGGGGACTACGTATCTTCCTCCGAAAAAAATATCTCCGATTTTTGAGGGTGCTATCGACACCGGGCACAGAGAGGCGGTGCGGGTCACGTTTGAATGGACCGAAGACTACGTGTGGGAAAAGTATTCCAAGAAGGAACCTGCCATTTCTCTTTCAGATACCCAAATTTCCAATGTTGATACCTTGCCTCATCTCGACGTACGAGCGCAGAATCTCTCGGTTGGACGAATCCCGCATGTTGATTTCATTGCGATTGTGTATGATGAGAAAGGGAACGCCATGGCATTTTCAAGAACAGTCGTTGAAAAAATGGACAGGGATATGCCACAAAACCTGGTATTTACCTGGAGAGAGCCATTTCCGCTTGCCGTTTCGAAAATAGAGGTCATTCCGAGAATAAATTTTTAGTCCACTCCTATGAAACCGATCATTGAAAAAGTCCTGGGTGAAGCGAATCCAGAGAAAATTTCTTCTAGGATTCAATCGATCGATTGGGTGCTTTTTTTCGCTACCATCCCGATTATTGCAGCTGGCCTTATTACTATGAACTCGTTTGTAAGCGAGAGTTATTTTTTTAACAAACAGCTCATCTCGATTCTTTTTGCGCTCGCAGTTTTTTTTATTTTCAGCAGGATTGATTTTCGTTTCTTGCGGAGGACTCGGGTTGTCATCATTCTTTTCGGGATTTCAGTGGGATCGCTCGCGCTTTTGTTTCTTCTCGGGATAACGTCTCGCGGAGCTCAAAGCTGGTTTCGCATCGGTCTTTTTGCCTTTCAACCCGCGGATATTGCAAAATTAGTGCTCATTATCATTCTCGCGAAATATTTTTCCCGCCGGCATATCGAGATCGCCCACGTGAGGCACATTTTTGTCTCCGGTCTCTATGCTTTTGCATTATTTGTGCTTGTGCTTCTTCAGCCAGACCTCGGTTCAGCCGTCATTCTATTTCTTGTGTGGTTTGGAATGGTGTTGGTCTCAGGGATTTCGAAGAAGCACCTTTTTCTTGTCTTTATGATAGGGGTTGTCTCTTTTTTTGGTCTTTGGCATTACGCGTTCAAACCGTATCAGAAAGAGCGAATAAAAAATTTTATCAATCCCTTGGCTGATGTGCGTGGTTCTGGATACAATGCATATCAATCTACTATCGCGGTTGGAGCGGGAAGGGTGTTGGGAAAAGGTATTGGTCTCGGCACCCAATCGCGTCTCCAATTCCTCCCTGAATATCAAACAGACTTTGTTTTTGCGGCTTTTGCAGAGGAGTGGGGATTTGTCGGCGTTATCTTCTTATTCCTTTGTTTTGGAGTAGTGATTTGGCGCGTACTTTCGAATGCGCTTCATGGTGCTACGAATTTTGAAATTCTTTTCGGGGTAGGGCTTGCGGTGCTTCTTATGTCCCACTTTATCATTCACGTGGGCATGAATATGGGGCTTTTACCGGTCACTGGATTGCCGCTTCCATTCATGAGTTACGGGGGATCGCACCTTCTTACAGAATTTGCAGGCCTAGGCATTCTCATGGGAATGCGCCGCTATAGCAGAGATGTTCATAAAGATTCTCTTGAGAATGAATTTTTAGGAGCTTGATTCTTTTCTATCTTTTTTGCCGTAAATCTCGAAAGTCTTTTGAAGCATCTGTTCCAGATTGAATTTCTCCGCAACATCCTGTCTTAATTTCTCTCCGAACATTTTCCTTTCTTCTTTGTGGGCAATGAGGAATTTAAGGCCAAGCTCTATTTCGCGAGCGCTTTTGGGCTTTATGAGCATTCCATTTTTCTGGTCGTCGATGATTGTGGGGATACCTCCTACCGCGGTTGTAAGCACAGGGACGCCCGCTCCTCCCACTTCAAGAAGCACGTAGGGCAAGCCTTCTTTGAGAGATGAAAGCAGGAAAATATCAAATGCCTTTGCGAATGTGGCAGCATTCTGGATAAAGCCCAAAAGAAATACTTTTGAACCAAGATTTTTCTCTTGAATGTATTTCGTGAGTTTCTCCCGGTCCTCTCCGTCTCCGATGATAAGGAGAACATACTCTTCTATTTTCTCCAGCGCTTCAATGGTGTACAGAAGTCCTTTGTTCGGAGTGAGTTCCGCTATCATTCCTATAATGTGCTGTTTTGCGAAAAAGTCAGGGGCAAGTCCTTGATGTACAGCAAGCCTTTCTCGACTCTCTGCTTTCGGCAAGAAATGCGGGAGTTGTATGCCGTTAGGTATTTTTGTCACCTTGTCTTTGATACCAGGAAAAGCTTTTGCTTGCTTTTCTTCTCTATCAGAAAGCGTGATGACCTTTGTGCACAAGAGAAGCGTCAGCCACGTGACGCATTTTATTGCGAAACGGCTTATTCCCGAACGCTCCTCATTGAATGCGAAACCGTGAGCGGTGAAAATAATATTTTTTATGCCGGCAATTCTTCCTGCCAAAGCGCCGACAGCCCCAATCTTCGAGCTATTCAGATGAATTATCTCTGGTCGTTCTTTTTTAAAGAGTCGCAGAAGTTCAAAAAACACTTTGGTGTCATTTATGAGCTTCGGATCTCGTTCGAGTTTTGAAAGAGAGAGTGTCTTGATGCCGGTCTTTTCGAGGGAGCTCGCTAAAATTCCTCTACCTCCGAAGACGACAAGGGGCTCAAATTCCTGTTGGGGGAGGTTGGTCGCTAAGTCATATACATATCGCTGCGCTCCGCCCCAATTCGATTTTGTAATAACAAAAAGTATCTTTGATTTTCGAGATATTGTGTCCATTTCTTATTGAATACACGATAGCATTTTGATATGCGCCTATCAATGAAAGATAATTGCTCCGGGCGTTTTTTTGTTGTAGTATCTCTGCACATGGTTACCTCGCATAAAAAAGAGCCATTCCTCCTTTTTGTGGGCGATTTTGTCTCGTTTCTCATTGCGCTTTGGGTGATGCTTGTTTTTCGGTATGGCTCAATTCCAAGCAGGGAGCTTTTTATATCTCATATATTTGCTTTCTCTTTCCTTTTCATTATCTCTATCATCGTATTTTTTATCGCAGGTCTTTACGATAACCAGGTTCTTCTTACGAAGAAAGATTTGCCGACCCTTATTTTAAATGCCCAACTTCTCAACAGTATTATTGCGGTTGTGTTATTCTATTTTTTTCCGTTTCTCGGGCTTACTCCGAAAACTAACCTTTTTCTTTTTCTCGTTGTCTCTTCGATTGTTATTGTTATTTGGAGGCAGTGGGGGACTCGGCATATTTCTTTTCGCCGATATCAAAATGCGATTCTTCTTGGCAGTGGGGAAGAGATGGAAGAGTTGGAGAAAGAGATCCGAAGAAGTTCTCGTTATGGAATGACCATTGTTTCCTCCTTTGATCTGGGGAAAGGCGATATTCGTACTGAAAAACTAGTTTCGGATATTCGAGAACAAAATGCGTCGCTTATTGTAATTGACCTGGAACACGAAAAAATCCGGCCAATTCTCTCTGATCTATACTCGCTTATTTTCTCGGAGATTCGATTTGTGAACTTTTCTGATTTGTACGCTGATATTTTCGGAAGAATTCCGATTTCTCTTGTTCGACACGAATGGTTTCTTGAGAATGTCTCTTCTTCTCCCCATATTGTGTATGACTTTCTAAAACGGCTTATGGATATTTCTCTTTCTCTTATTCTCGGGCTACTCTCGCTTCTCCTGTATCCCTTTGTTTATCTTCTTATTAAAATTGATGACGGGGGCGGACTATGGAGCGTTCAGGAAAGAGTAGGGAGGCACAATGTTTCGATTCAAGTGGTAAAATTCCGTACGATGAGTATTGCGAATGATAGGGCAGAGTGGAATGAAAATAATGACAATAAGGTGACGCGAGTTGGAAAATTCTTGCGTCAGACGCGTATTGATGAATTGCCCCAATTGTGGAATGTCCTCAAGGGAGATCTTTCGCTTATCGGCCCGCGTCCTGAATTTCCACTTCCTGTAAAAGAATATGCAAAAGAGATTCCATTCTACAATGTTCGCCACCTTATTAAACCGGGACTTTCTGGATGGGCCCAGATTTATCATGAAGACCATCCTCATCATGGAGATCCGGATAAGATTCGGAAGACCAGAGAAAAGCTCTCCTATGATCTCTATTACATCAAACATCGTTCCTTCGGACTTGATATAAAAATTGCCCTCCGGACTCTTCAGATTCTTTTATCTCGAAAAGGAATATAATTTCTTCTATGAAAAAAGGACTAAAAACAAAAGTGGTGGTTACTGGCGGGGCAGGATTTATTGGCTCAAATCTTACCGATGCTCTCGTGAGAGCAGGATATGATGTTCATGTAATTGATAATCTTTCTGGTGGGAAAAAAGAAAATGTGAATCCGAGAGCTGTGCTTCATATTATCGATATTACAAATCTCAAAAAAATTCAGCCGATTTTCAGGGGCGCGCGCTATGTATTTCATCTCGCTGCTCTGCCTCGCGTGCAACATTCAATTGAGCATCCTTTTTTGACTCATGTAGTCAATGTTGACGGGACGCTCAATGTGCTCATTGCCTCTTCAGAAGCGAAGGTAAAGCGAGTTATCTATTCAGCTTCAAGCGCAGCCTATGGGGATCAGGTTACTATGCCACTTCATGAAGGTATGCATGCAAATCCAAAAAGTCCTTATGGACTTCATAAATATGTGGGGGAAGCATATTGCAAAGTGTGGAGTGAAGTGTACGGGCTTCCTACCGTGTCGCTGCGTTATTTCAATGTCTATGGCCCGAGGAATAATCCTGAAGGTGCGTATGCCCTGGTTATCGCCAAGTTTATGAAGCAGAGAAAAGAGGGTAAACCGATGACCATTACTGGAGATGGCAAACAAACTCGTGATTTTACTCATGTAAAAGATGTGGTGCAGGCAAATATTTTGGCTATGAAAAGTTTAAAAGTAGGAAAAGGAGAGGTCATTAATATCGGCTGTGGAAAGAATCAGTCGGTCAATTATATCGCGAAACTTGTCGGTGGTCCCGTAAAACACGTTAAGGCTCGCTTGGAACCGCGTCATACTCTTGCGAACAATACGCTAGCAAAAAAACTTCTTGGCTGGAAACCGACAATATCAATAGAAGAGGGAATTAAGGAGTTAAAAAAGATATCTCATATATTATAATGCCTTCTAAAAAAAACTTTCTGTTTGGAATAGTCCTGATCGTTCTCTTGTTATTGCTTGGAATATTTTCGTTTATAAAAAAACAGTCACTCAATCAAAACTTGGCAGAAGTGGCACCTTCCCAATCGAGTACTCCCGGATTAAATAATCCAACCCAAACTGATCTTTCTTCCGAACTGAAGACTTATGTTAATGAAAAATATGGATATTCGTATGAGTACACTGGCGAACTCCCCAATTCTTCCAGAGATTATCTCGCTATCGAGCCGGCATTTGGTGAAACTGAAACTTCGATTCAGCTCGAGAAGTACGCGTATGATTTATGGGAATTAAATAAGAATGACAAAGTTCCCAATATTCCCAATCACACGGTTTCAGATTTGGAAAAGATCACGCAAAACGGCAGGCTGGCATTTCGCTTTACAGCAGAAGGTTCATTTGTGCATCAGTACGGAGGAAACATTCTTGATGAAAAGACCACCTACATCCTGACCGCAAATCAAAACAATACTATCTTTATCATTCACTATCCTACCGAGAGTGAAAAAGCTAAACAGATTTTCTCTACGTTGCGCATTGATTCGGGATTGATCGCTGTAAAAGAGGCCCCTTCAGACTGGAAAAAATACGAAAATAAAGATTTGGGTTTCCAGTTTCAGTATCCGGGAAATATTTTTACAAATGAAACTGAGCTATCCGGATCTTACGTTTTTGCCGTGAATGGAAAAAGAGGGGGTATGAGCATCCGTGTTCTGGATACTCCTTTGGATCCTGAGAATATAGAAGATATGTATGGAAAAATAGAGAATCCTGAAAAGGTGAAAGTTGGCAATCGTGATGCGTATGCGTTTAATTGGGGAGATGCTGGCTGTGGCGCAAAGCGTTTTGATGTTGCGATTTCGAGCACTAAAACGCTCCGAATTTCCTTCTCTTCTTGTTCAGAGGATCTGTATCTTGTGTCGCAAGACACATCTTTGCAATCACAGATTCTCTCTACTTTTGAATTTTCTCAATAAAATCAAAGAAAAGGCATAAGTCTTTTTCTATTGCCAAAATCAATGAAAAGGCTATAATTTGCGCCATTATGGTTAAAACCCGCGTTATAGCAATACTACTCCTTGCGGTTACTGCTCTTTTGGCTTTTTTCCTTTGGACTAGTGAACACAATCCCGCTTCGCGCTTTCATTTTCGTCTCGGACTTGATTTGAAAGGGGGAACGGCTCTTACCTACAAGGCAGATGTCTCAAAAATCGATCCAAGCAAAGTAAGCGAGGCCATGTCTACGCTTCGGGATGTTATCGAGCGACGAGTGAATCTTTTCGGCGTATCTGAACCTGTTGTACAAGTAGAGGCGGGTGGAGTTGTGGGGAGCAAAGAAGCTGCAGAGCGTCTCATTGTTGAATTGCCAGGTGTCACTGATATTAAGCAAGCTATTGATCTTATCGGCAAGACTCCACTTCTTGAGTTTAAACTTGTTCAAACTGTAACTACTGCTTTACCAAAACTTGTGAACGGGAAACTGGAAGTGTCTGTAGACAGTGCTTCTACGACGCAACAGCTCGTTGATACAGGCCTTACGGGTTCTCTTTTAAGCAAAGCGTCGCTTGAATTCAATCAAAACAGTTCTGCGCCGGTCGTATCTCTCGAGTTTAACTCCGAAGGAAAAGATCTTTTTGCAAAAATAACAAAAGCAAATATCGGCAAGCCGCTTGCTATTGTTCTCGATGGGAATGTGATTTCTGCTCCAAGTATCCGAGAAGAAATTAAGGATGGAAAGGCGCAAATCACCGGACAATTCACTGTGAAAGAAGCGCAGACGCTTGTGCGTGATTTGAATTATGGTTCCCTTCCTGTTCCAGTCGAACTCATCTCCACTCAAACGATCGGTGCGACGCTTGGAGAAAAAGTTTTGAATTCTGGAGTTCGAGCAGGACTTTGGGGATTCCTCATTGTAGGTCTTTTTCTCATCCTTTGGTACCGATTGCCAGGAGTTCTCGCTGTCGTAGCACTTGTGACGTATGTCGTCATCATGCTGACGCTTTTCAAAGTCATTCCAGTTACGATTACTTCAGCTGGTATCGCCGGATTTATTCTCTCGATGGGTATGGCGGTGGATGCAAACGTCCTTATTTTTGAACGAATGAAAGAAGAACTTCGAAATGGCAGAGCTCTTGAAGACGCTATGCACGAAGGATTCGCCCGAGCGTGGCTTTCGATTCGAGACGGAAACCTCTCCGGTATTATTGCTTCGATTATTCTCTTCTGGCTCGGCACCTCTTTGGTAAAAGGATTTGCGCTCACTCTCGGAATTGGTATTTTGGTCTCAATGTTTACTGCGATTGTCATTACGAGAACCTATCTTTTTGCTCTTGGAGTGAAGAGCCAGGGCGGAGTCGCTAAATTTTTATTCGGTAGCGGTATAACAAAATAATATGTGGGTCGTAAATCACAGAAAAATACTCTTCGCCATTATCGGCACTCTCATTGTTCTCTCGCTCCTTTCTTTCTTCGGATGGGGACTTCATTTTGGTATTGAATATACGGGTGGTTCGCTTCTCGAAGTGAATTATCCGGGAGGCCGGCCGGACACCACTGTTGTTCAGAGTGAACTTGCTCCGCTCAATTTGGGAAATTATCTGCTTCAGCCAACAGGCGATAGCTCGTATGTTTTGAAAACAGGGGAATTGAGCGAGACACAGCACGAAGCAGTCAAAAATGCACTTTCACAGGGGGGGAAGGTGACGATTGAGGAAAAGAATTTCACTTCGATCGGTCCTGTTGTTGGGAGTGAGCTCAAGCGAAAAGCAATCATCGCAATCGTCCTCGTCATTCTTTGTATCGTGCTTTTCATCGCTTTCGCTTTCAGAAAAGTGTCAGAGCCCGTTTCATCTTGGAAATATGGAGTGGTAGCTGTCATCACCCTTATGCACGACATCGCGATTCCTGCGGGAGTGTACGGACTTCTCGTCCATTTTCATGGAGCGCAAATTGATATTCTCTTCACCACAGCGCTTCTCGCGGTACTCGGTATTTCCATCAACGACACCATCGTGGTTTTCGATCGAATCCGAGAAAATCTTCGTCTCAATCGTGAGGGAAGAGGGAAGGAACCGTTCGATCAGATTGTGGGAAGAAGCTTGAAGCAGACATATCTTCGTTCATTCAATACATCATTCACTGTCATTCTCGTTCTTTTCTCACTCTTTCTTCTTGGTGGTGAGACAACAAAAAATTTCGCCCTAACCCTTCTCGTAGGTATGGTCGCAGGAACCTACTCTTCGATTTTCTTCGCTTCTCCGCTTTTGGTGACTCTCTGGAAGGCTCAAGACAAAAAATAATCTCGGAGTATAATAAAAAAGGGCAGGTACACAAAGGAGGCTCGCAATGACCAAAGAGTCAGGAAGTCAGCCTTGTCATCCTCGCTGGAGCGAGTATGGTAGGCGCCCGGAAAACGTCTCGCAACTTAATTTTCAAGATGCGGATGTTTATCAGCGGACGAAGAGAACGGTCAGCTTTGAAGAGTTTCTAGGTATAGAGGAGAAACTGTACGAAATTGACGAAGAGATGAAACCTCTTATTGATGGACTCCGCGCTTCAGAGCGCCTTACCGCTGCTGATATGGCAGTTACGATAAATTGTCGCGGTTAAGACGTCTTGCTTATATTCCAAGGGAAACCTTGGAATGTTCTTTAAATAAGGCTTTTTTGGCGATTTTAAGCTAAAAGCTACCAGCCATAACCCTTGTTGACAGCCCTATAAATATCTATATACTAGTGCAATGTCTCAAATAGAGAGAGACGTGGTCTTTGACAGTCGAAAGACAATAAAGAACGTATTTGATTAGTGAATTTCATACGTTTGTGCAAGTCTAAATATATTCAATTCGTCGCGAATTCTCCCGAATTCGCGACGGCAAACAATGATTTTAAATCCATGAATAATCACCATGGTTTGGTTAGGACAACAATCTAATTAGCTGTAAGAAAATATAAAACGAGAAAGTATTCTTTGTTTTGTTCCGTTCTTACTATTTACTCGCGCCTCCTCTGGAGACGCGGTCAAAGTAAATTTTTATTTTAGAGTTTGATCCTAGCTCAGGATGAACGCTGGCGGCGTGGTTAAGGCA
>JAQTLZ010000007.1 GCA_028714635.1 Candidatus Paceibacterota bacterium | reverse complement strand
AAAAACGAGTGGAGTTTTTTCCACTTTCCGAGGGTAAGCCAAATAAAAAGGTTTTGGAGCACGCTCGAAATTTGGCGAAACGAGGGATTATTGAACTTCATTTTGTAAAAGGAAGAGCATTTTCTTTCGTCTCGGTCATGGAGGCAAGAATATAAATTTGCCTTCTCCAACCCCAGCGATAGAATGGGGGTATGGAACCCCTTGCTTCAAAAATTCGACCGAAAAATCTTGCCGAATTCATTGGGCAAAAACACCTTGTGGGTAAGGCAATGCCTCTTCGCATTGCTATAGAAAAGAAGCATCTCTTCTCCTTTATTCTTTGGGGATCACCAGGGGTGGGAAAGACGACACTGGCGAAAATCTATGCCAATGCTTTGGATGCCAAGCTCTATGAGCTTTCGGCAGTTTCGGCTGGAAAAGATGATATTCGTAAAATTGTTGAGGATGCAGACCTGCTTTCTTCCGACAAACCAAAAGTACTTTTTCTAGACGAAATCCACCGTTTCAACAAAGCCCAACAGGATTTTCTTTTGCCCTATGTTGAGTCTGGAAAATTGACACTCATCGGCGCAACAACAGAAAATCCAAGCTTTGAAGTCATATCTCCGCTTCTTTCTCGTTGTCGTGTCTTTGTTCTGAATGAATTTTCGGAGAAAGAAATGTCCGAAATTATTGACCGAACGAAAATGAAGATTGGAAAAGAAGCGAAAGACTGGCTTGTGCGAATGGCAAATGGCGACGCTCGGCAAGCGGTGACGATGCTTGAAAATACTAAAAAACTCTACGGAACAATTACGATCGAAAATCTAAAGAATACTCTGCAGAGCAAGCTTTTACGTTTTGATAAAAAAGGCGAGGAGCATTACAACACCGTGAGCGCATTCATAAAAAGTATGCGGGCGAGCCAACCAGATGCTGCGCTCTATTATTTGGCGCGAATGATTGATGCGGGAGAAGATCCAAAATTTATTGCTCGCCGGATGGTCATTTTTGCTTCAGAAGATATCGGTTTGGCACAGCCAACGGCTCTTGTGGTAGCAAATGCAGTATTTGCAGCAGTAGATGTGATCGGGCTTCCAGAAGCGCAAATAAACCTCGCTCATGGGGTTTCATATTTAGCTCTTGCACCAAAAAGCCGAGATTCTCACGGTGCGTATTTTGAAGCACTTGAAGACGTGAAAAAAACTGGAAATTTACCGATTCCTCTTCGCATCAGAAACGCTCCAACCAAACTCATGAAAGATTTGAAATACGGCGAGGGGTATGAAAAATACGATAAAGAAAGTTATTTGCCTGATGAGCTCAAGAATAAAAAATATTTGAAGTGGAAGAAAAAAGAAAAATAGAATTATATACCCGTGATATGATATTTTTATGAATTTAAAAATTCTCGAAGGATTCTTAAAAAGGGCAAAGAAAAATACCTACGCTTCCGAAAGCGCTAAAAAGGCAAAATCTCTAAGGCCGTCTTCTAAAGATTACGAATATTCCGAAGGGTTGCTTACTTATCATGATACTTATTTTGGAGGAATCAATTTTATCGGTGAAGAAGTTGTGTATGCAGAAAACACACCTCAATGGGGCATGAACTATAATGGATATGTTCTCGACTCAACGATTACGGAAGCAGAAATAGATAAATCTCTTCGGGGAGCCCTCATGCAAGAATATAGTGATTTGATTCCGGTTCGAGGTCCCAAATTATACAGAGTGGAAGATTTTGAGTATAGAAATAAGATAAATGGCGAACTTTCTCGATTTGATGGTCGCGAAGAGATATCAAAGAATGGCAAGCTTATTTACTACGCAGTTTTCCACGGAGGCTTGATAAAGTAGCCATTTCTTTTAGCGAAATCCACTGAATTCTTTTATCTCTTTTGAACCATGTCATCTGGCGTTTTGCGTAATGCCAGATTTCGGTTTTGAGTTTGGAAATCATTTCTTCTCGCGAAATTTCTCCCTTGAGAAATTTCGCGAGATAACGGTATTCGAGGCCTAGCGCTTCCATTCGTTTCCAACTCAAACCTTTTTTATGGAGTTGTCTCGCTTCTGAGATCATATACTTTCTAATTCGATCGAATAGGCGAATAGTTATTCTCTTCTTTAATTCCGCATCAGAAAGTTTAATACCAATTTGAACTGCGTCATATTTTGGTTTTGATTCATTTTTTGGGTTTTTTCCGAGCGCTTTTGCTATTTCAATGGCACGAATAAGTCGACGTGGATTATTTTTATCAATTTCTTTTGCTCGGCGGGAGTCGAGTTTTTTGAGGATTTTGAAAAGCTCGAGGGCAGACTTCTTCTCAAGCACTGCCCGAAGTCGCGCATTGGGCGCGACTTCGGGCAGAACTGTTCCGTCCACAATTGCCTGAATATAAAATCCTGTTCCTCCGCAAATGATGGGCAACTTTCCACGCGCCAAAATATCATCAATCGCTTTATCAGCCAGTTTTTTATACTCCGCAACCGTAAATTGCCGTTTCGGGCTAGCAACATCAAGCAAATGGTGGGGAACACCTTTCATTTCGCGCCGAGTGATTTTTCCCGTTCCGATATCAAGCCCTTTGTAAACTTGCCGTGAGTCAGCAGAAACAATCTCGCCGCCGAGTTTGCGCGCGAGCGTAACCGCGAGCGCGCTTTTTCCGCTGGCTGTGGGGCCGAGAATTAGGAGGATTTTTGGCTTCATAACGCCCGAAGCATATCAGGAAATTGACATACCCTCAAATCACTGATAGATTCATTTTAGTTTCAGCTGTTTGAGTTAAACACAAAGGGATAAAGGAGAGGTGAGCATGGAAATGCCTGTTGAAGTAGGAACTGATCCGGAAAGACAACTTGCCTTTTGGGAACATCAAGCTCTTCGCTTGGAACGTGAGCTTAGGGAAGCGGAGATCGAAAATGCCCGACTCAGGAAGAAAAGATCCGGCGACGGGAAGACTGCGGAACTCGCAAATCTCAATCGTCGTTGCACTGAGCTTTCTGGGCAGTTAGATACCGCCAAGCAGCAATTGTCTGATGCGCAGGCCGAGCTGGCTGCGGAAAGAGCAAGTCGGAAAAACGATCCTGAAGTTCCAAAAGCGGAAAAGATTGCTCCGCCAGTAGTAAAGCCGGTAGTAAAAAAGTCGTCCCGAAGGGATGAGACGGAGACGCAGAGGAATCACAAGGACGCAATCGTCTTGGCGTCCATCTTCCTGCTTATCGGCGCCGCAGGAGCGTACACTTTTGTGCGGGCTTTTGCAGCTCCTGCTTCAAGCGGGATGTCTGCCGAGGATGGGACAAAGCTCCAGAAGATGATCTCAAATGCGAAGACGGATGCAAATGTGACCGTCCAGAAGTTGCGAGGAGAACGCGATCAGGCGCTCTCCGATCTTGAAAAGGCGAAAGAGCTTGCCCGGCGATTGACGGAAGCGTCAAAAAATCCAGGTCTTGTATGGGGCGTCGATCAGGTGCTTCTGGAAGAGGGAATGGATGGGCAAACGAAGGCCATTTTGCATATGCGCAACTGCACTTTTGCTCCGCATGCGGATCGTCCGTTTGTGGCAACTGATAGCCAGCGTTTGAGAGGGGACATTTTCTCCGTCATCCGTGCAAAAGTGGTCGTAATCCCACAGCCCCCTTCCTCCGACGCTTTGCCATTTACATTTACTGTAAAAGGCAAGAGGGGCGAGCGCATGAGCCTAGCTGCTGCTCTGAATATTGCCTCGGAAAAAGAGTTCCTTGATCTTTTGGGACGGAAAGCCCGAAGAATCAACATTGTGTTCGAACTCCAACGTTCAGTAGCTTCGCCGACGTGGTCGTATGTTGAGGTTTACTTTGAGAGCGGCGTTTTCCATGACGTCGAGCCGAAGGGATAATTTGAGTGAGTTGAGCTGTCTTGCGGGTGCGAGACAGCTTTTTATTTTTGTGCCGGGAGAGAGAATCGAACTCTCATGGATTACTCCGCACGATTTTGAGTCGTGTGCGTCTACCAATTCCGCCATCCCGGCTTTCAAACTACACAAGTGTATTCAAAAATGGCTCAAAAATCAATTCTTTTGGCTTTGCGCCTACGAGTGCTTATGCTAAAATTCCACTATGAAAAATGATGCTGTGCGTCCACAATTCGAGAACAATGCCATTTTCTGGATTGAAGTTGAGAAGATAAAACCAAACCCTTACCAGCCTCGACACGACTTTGACGAGGCACGGCTGAAAGATCTTGCTGAATCAATCCGGCAATATGGAGTGCTCCAGCCTCTTGTTGTCACCCGAGGCGAAGTAGAAAAGGCTACGGGCGGTCTCGCAGTTGAATATGAGCTTATTTCTGGCGAGCGCCGTCTTCGTGCTTCAAAAATTGCCGGTCTCTCCCAAGTTCCTGCAATTATCCGAAGCGGAACAGAAGATGCAAAATTAAAGCTCGAACTTGCGATCATCGAAAACCTTCAACGTGAAGATTTGAATCCAGTTGACCGAGCACGGGCATTCGAACGTCTCACCAGTGAATTTAATTTTAAACACAATGAAGTTGCTGCCAAAGTAGGAAAGAGCCGTGAATATGTTACAAATAGTCTCCGAATTCTTTCACTTCCGCCGGAGATGATAACCGCGCTTTCCGAAGGGAAAATCACCGAAGGACACACCCGTCCGCTTCTCATGCTTGGAACGCGCCCTGAAGAACAGCAAACGCTCTACAAAGAAATTCTTCTCAAACACCTTACTGTTCGGGAATCAGAAAGCATCTCGCGAAGAATTGCGTACGACAGAGCTCGCAAGAAAGAAACCACTTTTGATCCGGAAATTATCGAGATGGAAGAAAAATTGACCGAGTCGCTAGGAACTCGCGTTCATATCGAACAAAAAGAAGTCGGGGGAAAAATTCTGATTGATTTCTTTTCGAATGATGACCTGCACAGCATTCTCAATCTCTTGCGTACAAATGGAAAAGGTAAGAAACCCAATGAGATGTTGCAAAATTATTTGGCTTCCCAAGCTCCGGCCGTTTCTAAAGACACTCCTATGGACCCGGTTGCTGTAAATGACAAGCCGAAAATAGAGGAAACGAAGGACGACGATACTGATCTCTATTCAGTTAAGAATTTTACTGTCTAACTTTCACCTGTTTTTCAAGCACAGCCCGAATGTGTTTTTTTGCCATACTTGTCTTCACGATGTCGAGCCATTTTCCCGAAGGCTTGCTAGATTTTCGAGTTTGAATTTCGACGATGTCTCCATTTCGAAGAGGTTGTGAGAGCGGGGAATGCTTGCCGTTCACTTGGGCTCCGAATATGTGGTCTCCGATATCCGAGTGAATTGCGTAAGCGAAATCGATTGGGCAGGAATCAATTGGCAGATCCACTACGTCGCCCTTCGGAGTAAAGACGAACACGCGGTCTCTGACGAAATCCGATTTCAAATCTTCCATAAATTGGTCGCGTTTAAGAGCTCCCGCCTGAACTTCTGCGAGCTCTCTGATCCATGTAGGAATATCAGATTTTTTCGTACTTTTCTTTTCGGCTTCGTTTGCGTTCCCAATACCATTTGCCGTGCCATTTCCATTTCCGCCCCATCCTCCTGGCAAAAGATTTTTGAGCCAGACGAAATATCCGGTCGGTTCTTTTTTATTTTGTTTTTCTTTGAAAGCAATGTGAGAGGCGATCCCATATTCTGCGCGCTCATGCATTTCTTCGGTACGGATTTGAATTTCTACAATAGTACCGTTGCCCGTAAAGATGGTCGTGTGAAGCCCTTGATAGCCATTCGGTTTCGGAAATGCGATATAATCTTTGATTCGCCCTGGAAGCGGTCTCCAGATGCTGTGAACGATGCCCAACACTTTATAACAATCGGAAACGGTCGGCACGATGACTCGCAAGGCTTCGAGGTCGTAGATCTTATCGATATCCCAATCTTTCCGGAGAAGCTTTTGGTAGAGGCTATACATATTTTTCACCCGGGAATCGGTCTTAATAACCGTCATTCCTTCTCTTCCGAATTCTTTTCGCATTGATTTGCTGAATTTCTGGAGCGATTCGGAAATTTCTTTTCCTTTCTGCTTCATCATTTTTTTCGTTTTCTCGAATTCTTCGGGATTGATGAAAGAGAAAGCCAAATCTTCGAGTTCTCGCTTGTATGTTCGGATTCCGATTCGGTAGGCGAGCGGAGCGTAAATTTCGAGAGTCTCTTGGGCGATTCGTTTCTGTTTGTGTTTTGGAACGTGCTGGAGGGTGCGCATATTGTGAAGACGATCAGCGAGCTTAATGATGAGTACGCGGACGTCCTCGGAGATGGCGATAAAAAGTTTTCGCAAGGATTCCACGTGCCGTTCGTTTCCTAAATAGCGGAGGTGTCCGAGCTTGGTCACGCCTTCCACAAGAAAGAGAACTTCTTTTCCGAATTCTTTCTCAACTTCTTCAGCTTTTACATTTACATCCTCGATTGAATCGTGGAGAAGTCCGGCGGCAATTGTAGTCGAACCCATGCCGATGTTCGCAAGATTTTTTGCTGTTTCTACAAGGTGACCGAAGTAGGGTTCGCCTGTGTAGCGTTTCTGGTCCCGGTGTGCATTTTCAGCGAAATTGTAGGCTTTGACGATAAGTTCAATATCCTCCTTTGTGGGGGAGTCCATGAGATCGAGAATTTCGTTCACTTGGGGCATGTCCTCATTGTACTTTTTGGTAGGAAAAAGTCTAATAAGCCAAAAAACAGCCTTTTAAGGCTGTTTTGGGGGGATTGGTCAGGTATGGTTTTTGGTCACAGATAATTTGTTCGCCGTCGCTCACAAATTTCCGCGACCCCGGCTCGGTAATTTTTCTACTAAAAAATTATACCTGCGCCCGACAAAAACTAGCTGCGCAAGTAGCATTGGCTACATGCTTTAAGATTACTTATTGAGTTTGTGCGGGTTATGATTTGGGCAAGACTTGCTACTACATCGTTCCGGAATAGTTTTTGTCCCCGCCATCATCAAGCTTTGGCACATTGGACAAATGTTGCCAGTAGGTTTTGATTTGATGATGTGTTTGCACTTTGGATAATTTGAACAGCTGTAGAAGAGTCCGAATCGTCCTTTTCTTTCTGTCATCATTCCTTCTTTGCAGAGCGGACATTGCACGCCCGTTGAATTTTTGCGCTCCAACTCTGCGTCTTTTTTAATATATTTACATTTCGGATAGTTTGCACAGGAAATAAATTGTCCGAAGCGCCCTTCTCGAAGCACAAGTTTTCCTCCGCAGTCTGGACAAATTTCTCCGGTTTCTTTCGGTCCCTCAAGTTCTTTTCCTTCCATATTTCGAGCGCCGAGACAGTCTGGGAATTTTGAACAGCTCATAAACTTTCCAGTTTTGGAAAGTTTGATCACCATCGGCGCTCCGCATTTTGGACATTTAAATTCTGCCGGCGCATCGCCGAGATTTGTTACCTTATCGAGCTTATCTTTTGATTTCAGTTCTTTCAGAAATGGCTTGTAGAAATCAGTGAGCGTTTTCAGATAAGTGGTTTTTCCTTCTGCGATAAGGTCGAGCTTGTCTTCCATTTCTGCGGTGAAGGTGTCGCTTATGTAGTCTTTAAAATTCTCTTCAAGGAAACTTGAAACCACGTCTCCCGTATCCGTAGGGCAAAGTGCTTTTTGAATTTTTTCCACATATCCGCGATCTTCGAGGGTCTTAATAATTGCAGCATAAGTCGAAGGTCGTCCGATGCCTCGTTTTTCGAGCTCTTTCACAAGCCCCGCTTCTGAATATCGTGGAGGAGGTTCCGTCTGCTTCTCTTCTGTATGCATCTCTTTCAAATCCAAAACATCTCCAGCGACTACTTTCTGAACTTCAACATCCTCGCCTCGGGCAGCTGGATCAGCGAGAAGCCATCCAGGAGAGAGCACTCGGCTTCCGTTTGTTGCAAAATCCGGGATTTTCCCCTGGCCGGGCAGGCCTTCCCCAACTTTTACCGTGATCTTCGTTCGCAGAATTTTTGCATCAGCCATTTGGGAAGAAACCGCTCGTCTCCAAATGAGCCGGTAAAGCTTTTGCTGTTCGTCATTTAGCCCGGCAGATTCTTTCTCAAAATGAGAGGGGCGGATCGCTTCGTGCGCTTCCTGCGCGTTCTTGCTTTTCTTGCTGTAGGTGTGGGGCACAAAAAGTTCTTTTCCCCATTTTTTTGTAATTTCTTTCTGGATTCCATCGAGCGCGGTTTGGCTCAAGTTTGTCGAGTCCGTACGCATGTAGGTGATGTGTCCAGCTTCGTAAAGTCTTTGAGCAACCTGCATGGTACGGGAAGGAGAGAAACCGAGGCGGGAACTCGCCGACTGCTGGAGTGTAGAAGTGATGAAAGGAGCGCGGGGGGAGCGTTTTGCTTCCGTTTCAGCAACACTCTCAACTACCCATTTTTCTTTCTTTCCAACTTCGAGAATTCTGTCCACTTCTTTTTTCGCTGTCGGTTCTTCTACACAGGTAAGTGGAAGCTTATCTTTTTTCGCTGTTTCCGTGTCGGCGGTAATTATCCAAAAGGTATGAGATTTGAAAGCGCGAATTTCCCGTTCGCGTTCCATAATGATGCGAAGAGCGGGGGACTGCACTCGTCCCGCAGACAAGCCATATCGTACCTTTTTCCAAATAATTCCCGAGAGGTCATAGCCCACAAGCCGATCGAGTACGCGCCTTGCTTCCTGCGCTTCTTTCAGGTTCTCATCTATATCTCGCGGGTGGGCGATGGCGTCTTTAATAGCATCCTCGGTAATTTCGTGATAGACAACGCGTTTGGTCTTTCCTTTCTTTAATCCCGTCGCCTCTACTATATGCCAAGCAATAGCTTCTCCTTCTCGGTCGGGGTCGGTTGCTAGGATGACTTCGGTCGCTTTCTTTGCAAGGGATTTTAGTTCCTCAACAATTTTTTCTTTGCCTTTTGAAATTTCGTAATGCGGAACAAAACCGCCTTCGATGTCGACGGCTTTTTTATTTGATTTTGGAAGATCGCGGACGTGTCCGACAGATGCTTTCACAGTGTATCCGTCTCCCAAATATTTTCCGATTGTTTTCGCTTTTGCAGGCGACTCAACAATGAATAATTTCATAGTGATGTTCCCCAGTATTACACGAAAGAGAAAATTTTTGCAAATTGGGGATAAAAAAACACTTACCAACATTCATCAGTAAGTGCCTTCAGAATACTACCCCATATTTGCATCCTCAAGCTCTGATCTACGAGCTCGTTCTCTTTTTTCCCGTTCCTCATTCTGCTTCTTCTCTTTCTCGGTCAAACGTCCTTTCTTCTTATTTTGGGGGGTATACCATGGTCCCTCCACACACTCTTTTAACGAAAGTTTGCGACGAGATTTTTTCCTGGTCTTTTCCTCATCTTCTTTCCTAAGCTCTCTCCCACGCTCTGTGTTACTAAGAAGAGTTTCTGCAAGTATCTCGTGCTCGGCTTCAACCCAGCCGCAATTTTTGCAAAGGACACTATGAGCCACGGCGCACCTCCCCAATGTGAAAAAGAAATGAAAGTTGAAGAAAAACTCATTCAACAGTATCAAACGGTCCTTTTTTAGCAAGGACTTTTCTTGCAAAAGGTCAAGTTTTTCGAAGCTCTCCCAAGCTCTCTTTTATCATTCCTTTTATCTCCATTCCTGATAGTAGAACGTTCATCTCTGATGTACTTTTCCCGCAGGTGCGAATGAGTTCATCTCGAGTCATGGGTTCTACAAGAAAATTGAGAATAATTTGTTCTTCTGGCGAAGCATCTGCAAAAAGCACTTGAGTTCTTGTTTCCTCGTCTTGTTCAAATCCAAGAGCTTCGAGAAGTTCCTCGCTTGTGGTGATTGGTGTGGCACCAAGCCGAAGGAGCATGTGCGGGCCTTCGGAAGTTTTCGAAAAAATTGAGCCTGGGATGGTCAGTACGTCTCTATTGTATTCGATTGCAAATTTGGATGTGATAAGTGTACCCGAGCGAATCTCTGCTTCTACGACTAGTGTGGCATGTGTCATTCCCGCCATGATGCGATTACGCTGGGGAAAGTTTTTCGGATACCCTGGAGTTTTTGGTTCAAATTCAGAAAGGAGCGCTCCGCCGGATTCAACAATTTTCTCTGCAAGGGCAACATGCGAGCGTGGATAAATAAATTCTGGGCCAAGCCCCGAGCCGGGGACTGCAATGGTTTTTAATCCCGCATCCAGCGCTGCTCGGTGGGCGATGGAATCAATTCCAAGTGCAAGCCCAGAAACAATCACGATAGGGTATCCGCGAAGGCCAGCAATTAATTTCTCGCAAGCTTCTTTTCCATAACTCGTATATTTTCGTGCACCGACAACTGCTAAAAACATATTTTCTTTCCAATCGGGGAGCGTTCCTTTCACGTAAAGCTTTTTCGGAGGGTCATTGATCTCGCGAAGGAGTGGAGGAAAATCTTTTGGACCGATTTTTTGAATCTTGTTATCCATCTTTTTTTATTGCACTATCTATTATATACTGTTGTAACTATGCTCGATATCAAGTTCATCCGAGAAAATAAAGACCTTATTGCCCTTGCTGCAAAAAAGAAATTTGTTGCTTTTGATGTGGAGGAACTTCTTGCTACTGATGATCTCCGGAAGATGAAACTTCAATCAGTGGAGAAGAAACGCACCGAGCAAAATGTCGTGAGTGATAAAGTTGCGAGCGCAAAGGACCCAGCGGAGCGCGACGCAATGATTTTTGAAATGCGGAAGTTTAAGGCGGACATGAATAAAGAGGAAACCGAGCTTGAGGAAATAATGAAAAAGTGGCGCTCGCTTATGCTTCTCGTGCCGAATATTCCGGATATGACCGTGCCGGATGGCGAGAGTGATGTGGGCAATATGGAAGTGAAAAAATGGGGTTCTTTGCCTGAATTTGATTTCACGCCGAAAAATCATATCGAGCTTATGGAAAATCTTGGAATGGTAGATTTGGTTCGCGGAGCGAAAGTCGCTGGCTTCCGAGGCTATTTTTTGAAAGATGCTGGAGTAAAGCTTTCTTTCGCAATTTGGAATTACGCACTCGATTTCTTTTCTAAAAAAGGATTTTCACCGATGATCGTGCCGTCGCTCGTACGAAGAGAAAATTTGCTCGGCACAGGATTTCTTCCACAAGGCGAAGAAGATTTGTATAAGACGCAAGACGGAGATTTTCTTGCTGGCACGGGAGAAGTGGCAACGATGGGATACCATAGCGACGAAATTCTTCCGATGGAAGATTTGCCAAAAAAGTTTTTGGCCTTTTCTCCGTGTTTTCGCAGAGAAGCGGGAAGTCATAGTAAAGATGTGAAAGGACTTATCCGCGTTCATGAATTTTATAAATTCGAGCAAGTCATTCTCTGTGAAGCGAGCCACGAGACATCGGTACGATTTCACGAAGAACTTACCCGAAACACCGAAGAATTCATCGAATCGCTTGGCATTCCATATCACAGAGTAATAAATTGCGGAGGGGACTTGGGGCTAGGACAAGTGAAAAAGTATGACTTGGAGCTTTGGGTTCCACTTGAGAAGAAATATCGCGAGATCGCATCGGCTTCTTATTTCCATGATTTCCAAACCCGCCGACTAAATATCCGCTACAAAGATACCGATGGGAAAATGAAATTTGCCCACTCACTCAATAACACCGCGATTCCCACTCCGCGCATCCTCGTTTCTCTCGTCGAAAATTTCCAGCAAGGAGATGGTTCTATTGCAATTCCTGAAGTCCTCCAACCTTATTTTGGAGACAGTATGATTGCGCCGAAGAAAAGATAAGCCTCTTTTCATGTACAGTCGAAAATCAATTTTAAAACATTCTCGGGTTTATAACCGCAAGCGCAAGCGCCTAATCGGAAAGGTGATAGCGGTTGTTTTCGCTGTGGTAGTGATCCTCTTTTCTCTCTCTTACGTATCCGGCATTTCTGCTACGACGATTCATGCTGTCCAGGTTGTTGGAGCCGACAGCGCGAATGCTTCTCTTATTGAAAAGGTAGCTCGAGGAGAGCTCGAGGGAAAATATTTTCATTTTATTTCCCGAGCAAATAGCCTTTTCTTTCCAAAGCAAAAAATTGAGAACGATATTCTGAATACTTTCCCTTCGGTGGAAAGCGTCAAAGTCACACGAGCTGATGTACACACCCTTCTCATAAAGATTACAGAACGCGAGCCCTTTGCTTTCTGGTGTACGGGCAAGGTAACTTCTCTTCCACCTGCAAATGCAAAGTGCTATCTTCTCGATAAAGATGGACTGATTTTTGCGGAAGCGAGCGACCCTTTGCCTCCCAATCTTTTGACCTATTCCGGCGCAGTTGAAAAACAAACTGATCCGATTGGAGAGCATTTTTTAACTTCTGATGACCTTCACAATCTCTCCGCTTTTCTCGAATTTCTTGGAGCCCTTCATATTACGCCTCTTTTTATAGTTGCTGACTCGGGCGGGGAATTGGAAGTACATATTGAAGGGGGACATAAACTTCTTCTACGCACGGGGATGCCGTATGATACGGCTCTTCAGAATCTGGAATCACTTTTTAATGACTCAACGCTTGATTGGGGAGAAAAGGGAATTCCCACAACTTTGGAATATATTGACCTTCGATTTGATAATAAGGTTTTTTACAAATAAGAAAGGTATTAACCTTTCTTTTTGCTCTCCTCGGCTCGGAAGTGAAAAAGAATACTTTTTCACTTCTCTCACTCTACGTCGGCAATAAAAAAACCACCGATGTTCTGGTGATTCTACTCTGACTTTTTACTCAACTTCACTTCTTCTACCTGCTTTTCGAACGGACCTCTACGGCAAGATTTTCGGGCGAGCCAGCTCCGAATATCTCTTCGGTCGTCATGACAACCCCCATCTCTTGTTGAATCTGGTCACAGAGTCTCAGGCGATGCTCCTGGCGCATTCCGAGACTTGTAAACGTCGTGGACGGCAAAATCTTCGTCCTTGCCTCCTGCGGATTAATCCCGAGAGCCGTCGCAATCAACTCTTCGATTGGGCGCCCCTTTACTCGCGTGTTCGACATAGACCTTTCCTTTCTGCCCCCTGCGCCAAAAATGTACTTCACAAACCCCTGGTGCACTAGTTTATGCCGATAACCATTTTTGTCAACGATTTCTATAATAGACATGTGGATTACTCCGAGATACAGAAGGGCTATCTCACGGGGTATACTATATATGTATGGAAATTGCTCTCTTTTTCGAACATTATTTCACTTGGCACTACTCTCGAGCTTTAAACGCAATTGTGGGCATCGCTCACAATTTCATCTGGTTTCTCTATCATTTTTTTTCGGTTCCGATACTCCTCAAAACTTTTTTCTCGCCCTGGAGACGTCTTAATGAAGAGTATCGCGGAGGTTTTAATGTAGAAGCAATTTTTTCTTCTTTTGTTGTAAATACGATGATGAGGATTGTGGGCGTGCTTATCCGCGCAGTAACGCTTTTCGTAGCCTTTTTTGTTCTTTGCGTTTCGATTCTTCTTTCCGCTTCATTTTTAGTAATCTGGTGCTTTCTTCCTTTTTTGGTCGCGCTCCTTGTTTATCAGGGTTTTCATGAGTTATTCACAACAGTATGACGTTTGAAGAATTAAAAAAAGCGACGAAACCCTATAATCCGGTCCTTCTTCTTGAGGACATCATTTCTCGTCGCAAAAGAAAAATGCTTCGAGATGTGATCATCGGTATTGCGCTTCTTTCATTCCTTCTTATACAAATTGGAACTTTGGTGCCATCGCATCTTGTTTACGGCGCTTGTTTCTTGCTTTTTGCGGCCCTTATCCTTATTACAGTCGCCGATGCATTTTACTTTTCGTTTTATTTCTGGCACCTGGATCCGATATTGAATGAAACTGCGCTTGAAGCGGGAAGCGAGATTATTACTCTTGAAGTCGCCTCTCTTGTGTATCACAGCTATCCAGATGATGTAACTGCAGGATTTCTTCGATCTGACATAGCTGAAATAATTCTTGTGCGATGCGGAATTAATCCAGATGATGCAAAAACTTTTTTAGAAGGACGAGAGGTCCCGCTTTCTGCTGAAAATTTTGGTGATGTCGTCTGTATTGACGGCGAAGGGGGAATTTCCGTTACTGATTATGTTGCACACATTTTTAAACAAGACAAAGAATTTCAAGAATTTCTTTTCCAGCACCAAATTCAAGAAAAAGAATTTATCGGAGCAACGTCCTGGGTTGAAGATTCGCTTCGCGAGGAAAAATTACATTTAAGATGGTGGGGGAAAGATCATCTTGCCCGCATTCAAGGAATTGGCAAGGATTGGGCATATGGCAATGCTTACACCCTTCTTAAATACGCTACGGACATCACCGATTCTGGTTTGGGCGAGGAGAGATCGAAGCAGGCTTTGCTTTCAGAAGTCGAAGAAATTGAGAAAATTCTCTGCCGTAATCGCAGTTCCAACGTCATTCTGGTGGGGGATGATGAAACGAGAAAAGATAAAATCCTTTCTTCTCTGGCTGGGAAAATTTCTCGGGGAGATGTCTTCGCTCCGCTTGAACATAAAAGACTTTTTGTTTTGAACGCCTCGCTTTTGGTTGATCTTACCAAAGAAAAGGCTGCGTTCGAGATTGAGCTCATTCAAATATTGAATGAAGCGATAAAAGCGGGCAACGTCATTCTCGTGTTCAAAGATTTTTCTGTTCTCCTTTCTGGTGCGAAAGCTCTCCACTCCGAAGTGCTTAGCCTTATGGAAACCTATTTTGCTTCTTCACACCTTCAAATTATTGCTTTTTCTGGCGCAGGTTCCTATCGCCAAGACATAGAGCCAAACCAACTTTGCAGTGAATATTTCGAAAAAGTAACGCTCGTTTCTGATAACGAAGGAAGCCTTTTGGACGCGCTTTGCCGAAGTGCCCTTTCTCTTGAATACAAATCGGGAGTTTTCTTTACCTATCCAGCTCTCGTCGCGGTCGCACAAAGCGTTGCGCGATATTATATGGATGCAAGTCCGCTTGATAAGGCACTCGATATTCTTTTTGAATTAATTCCGTACGCTCATCAAAAGAAAAAGGGGGTTATTGGAAAAGAAGAAGTCTTGGCGCTTTTAGGAACAAAAACAGGAATTCCGCTTGGGGAAGTAACTCCGAAAGAAAAAGGCGTGCTTGCCGATTTGGAATCAGTGCTTCATAAAAGAATTGTCGGCCAAGACGAGGCCATCAAGGCAATTGCTTCGGCGCTTCGCCGGGCTCGCTCGGGAGTGGGAAGTAAAGACAGGCCGATGGGTTCGTTTCTTTTCCTTGGTCCGACTGGAGTAGGAAAAACTGAAACGACAAAAGCGCTCGCAGCAACTTTCTTTGGTGATGAGTCGAAAATTCTTCGGCTTGATATGTCTGAATATCGCACCGATGACGCACTGGAGCGCCTTATCGGCTCATTTGAAGGAGGAAAACCTGGAGTTTTGACTTCAATGCTACGCGAGCATCCGTACGGCGTACTTTTGCTCGACGAGTTTGAGAAAACAATGAAAGAAGTGCTTGATCTCTTTTTGCAGATAATCGATGAAGGAATATTTTCGGATATGGCTGGCAAGAAGGTGAACGCGAGAAATCTTATCATTATTGCGACTTCGAACGCAGGGAGCGATATTATTTTCAAAGCAGTTGAAAGTGGAAAAGATCTTGCGGGGGAGAAAAATACGCTTATCGATTCAATCATCGAGCAGGGGATATTCAAGCCCGAACTTTTGAACCGTTTTGATGGGGTGATTCTTTTCAAGCCTTTGAACGATGCAGAGTTACGAAAAATTGCTACACTCATGCTTCAAAAGCTTCAGAAACGTCTCCGAGAGAAAGGAGTCGAGTTTGTGATTAATGACGCAACTCTCGATGAGGTGGTAAAAGCCGGCACCGACCCGAAATTCGGCGCACGCCCCATGAATCGAGCGGTGCAGGACAAAGTAGAACAACTTGTGGCGGACAAACTAATTAGAGGCGAGATTTCCTCCGGTTCAAAAGTTGAACTTACTTCGGCAGATTTTGCTTGATGCTTTTTAAAACATTCTCAATCTGTTTCTCGAGCTCTTTCTTCGTGCCGACATTTTGAAAATGATAATCAGCTTTCGCCATTGCGTTGGCGAGATTGTTTTTGTTCGGGTCTTTTTGAGACATTTGGAATTCCTGTTCCTTCCTAAATTCCTCAAAACTTATCTGGTCTTTTTCACCTCCTCTTTTTTTAATCCTCTCATACCGCACTTCAAGCGGTGCATCCACGGCAAATTCAATCCCGCCAAGTGAGTGGATGAATTCAACTTCGGAAACTGTGTGTTGCGGTTCAATGATAACGTTCTCCTTTTTCGCTATTGCATCCTTTGCAAGTTTGTACACTTCTTCCATGAGTTTTGTGGGGCCAAGTGCTCGAAATTCATTCGCGATAATTCGTCTGGTGACCCGGTCAGGTTTAAGCCCGCGTTTTACGGCTTCATTCGTAAGAAAAGTGTCAGAGACGCCAAAATGCTTAAATCCCTTTTTCCTCACAAGATATTCGACGATGGTGCCCTTTCCGGCACCGAGCGTTCCAGTAATTCCAATAATCATCTCTCAATAGTAGGTCTTTTATACAAAATTTCAAAATTCACCCTTTTAAATCCCGCTTCGCGGGATCGCGCCAAAGGCGTGATATTTAACAGGGTAAAAAAACCGGACGAAAAGATGATTAGTCTTTTCGTCCGGCCATGTTTGCATCAATGTCCTGTACTCAGCTATGCCACTTCGACGAGCCCCAACATCTCGTGGAACGCTTTGGCTTTATCGTTGCGGTTCCACATGAAGGTGCACTGATCGAGATAGGGCTGCAGACGCTTGGGATCGACGCCGTGATACCTCAAGTTCATCTTGTCCTTGATCGTCTTGAAGATCTTGAACAGTTTTATCTTCGTTTCGCGGTCTGTCTTTTCAAGCGGCGAAAAACCGTTCGCTTCGCAGAACCTTTCCAGGTTTCTTAGATCCACGTGTTTCAGCACCAACTTATCGTTTACAAGCGCAATCAGCACTTTGTCCCGGTCGCATATGCCGATGCCTCCGAGTACGCACTGCGCGAGGTGGACAGACTTATTCTCATACTTCATGTTTGCTGTCGCCATACTCTCGCGCAACTTGTGCAACATGTAGAAGCCCGGCTCATATCGTTTGAGACCGAGGACCCTCTGCATCTTGATCGCACTGCAGTATTCATCCTGCAAAAGCATGAACGCCGCCAGGAACCACTTGGTCAACGCAATGTGCGTGTGGTCCATCGTCGTGCCGACAGTTAAACTGATCTGCTTCCGGCATTCCGCACACTGAATGACCCGTCTTGTGGTCAAGCGGCAACTACGATCACAGCCACAATCCGGGCATATGAAGCCTCCTGGCCAGCGCGCCTTGATGATGTACTTGAGGCAGTCCTCATTGTTCCTGAACACTCTCCTCAGCTTCCGAGGAGTCTTGGGAAAATTTCTCTTGGTCAACATCACGCACCGTCCTTTCTGTAAAAAAACGTCCCCCAATGTTCTCTCAAATGCTTACAAATGAGCCACAATGACCCGAAATGAAAATATATGTTTTTTCCACTTCTGTCAAGATTATACGGCACCCATTCTCTTTCATTAAGCGCATTATTTTATTAAGTAAAAAAGCCTCACGGTGGAGGCTTTGATTTCTGCTCGGTTTTGCATTCTTGGCGATGGAATAGAATGTTGCCGAAAATTGCGTGCAGAACAGCGAGCAGGTACACAAAAGAAAGTGCAAGAGGAGTGTAAAGAAGAATTCCCCCTTTCCTCCAAACAAGCTGGTAGAGACTGGCGAGAAAAATTGTTACCGCCAAAGCAATCTCTAATAGTTCTTGCCTGTGTTCATGCCAAAAACTTCTTCCGTTTATGTTCATTCCATTTTCTCCTGTAGGGGCCCGTATTCCTACCAAAAGGTAACATATTAGGATACAATAGCCAACTATGGTCAATTCTGGATTTTGGGCGAAGTTGAAAAAGCCAATAATGATACTTGCTCCGATGGCAGATGTTACGGACGCGGCTTTTCGGCGCATTATTGCAAAATATGGGAAGCCAGATGTGATGTACACAGAATTTGTTTCTGCTGATGGGCTTGTGATGGCGGACGAAGAGGGAAAAGCAAAATTAAAAAAAGATTTACTGTTCTCTGAATCTGAACGTCCGATTGTTGCGCAATTTTTCTCTGGGAAGTCAGAGATGATAGAAAAAGCGGCACAGCTTGCTGGAGAGCTCGGGTTCGATGGAATTGATATCAATATGGGATGTCCGGCGGGGCCAATCGAAAAACAAGGAGCAGGCGCGGCACTTATCAAAAACCCGAAACGTGCTCGAGAAATTATCCAAGCTGCGAAAAGGGGAGCGGGAAGTTTGCCCGTTTCAGTGAAGACTCGGATTGGCTGGAACAAGAATGAAATCGAAACATGGCTTCCAGAAATTTTGGCAGAAGAGCCATCCGCTGTGATTGTTCATGCCCGCACGCGAAAAGAGATGTCAAAAGTTCCTGCGCGATGGGATGTGGTGAAGAGAGCGGTAGAAATTCGCAATGAACTGAAAAGCCAGAGCCTTATTCTTGGAAATGGCGATGTGAAAGACCTCGAAGATGGGCGAGCGAAAATAAAAGAGTCTGGAGCAGATGGAGCAATGCTCGGTCGCGCTATTTTCGGCAATCCGTGGCTTTTCCAAGAAAGAAAACTTGAAGATGTTCCGCTCCCTGAAAGATTTGAAGTTATGTGCGAGCATACGGAAACTTTTGAGAAACTTCTCGGCGGGGTTAAAAATTTCGCACTTATGAAAAAACATTTCAAAGCATACGTTGAAGGTTTCCCTGGTGCGAAAGAATTACGAGTCAAACTTATGGAAGCGGAAGATGCGGTGAAAATAAAATCTCTTCTGAAAGACTTTCTCGCGTCATCTGTGGATAAGTCATCCGAATAATGTTGGCTTTTATTAAATAGCAGCAGTACTATTAATTATGGAACTTTCCGAGCTGATGCTGTCCTATTCTGGATAGCCTGCCTCGGGGAGAAGGGGAGTTGTGTCTCCAATGTGGAGACGGGGCCAAAGGAGGGCTCAATCTATGATCAGAACGACCGCCGTAAAGGCGCTGCTCATCGCAGCGATCCTGGCATTCTGGGTGCCGAGTGCGTGGTGCAATCCGCCGACGACGACCGCGAATGGGGAGGGCAAGGCAATCGCCGCCAATCCGGACAACATCGCCGTCTTCGTGGATCTGAACAACCGCGTCGAGCACGGTCGTATCCACGTCGTGTACGTGAACGACAACCGCTGGAACGATGTCAATCTCGCACTGCAAGGGCAGCCCGACGGGATGAACGTGAACGGCCGCAATTTCGCCATCGAACAGTACAAGAACAACGGCGACAATTCGGCGTTCCAGACCACCGCGACGAACTACGATTCGTCGCCGCAGTCTGCCATCCAGGTCAACGAGAGCATCATCGCAGTGAACAATACCAGGACCGAAAGTTGGCGTGGCAACGGCCCGAATACATCCGCGTGGAATAACAACCCGCAGAAGCATTTCAGGAATCTGGGCATCGCCGGCATGTTCGGTCTTCACAACAACAGCAAGGGCATGGCGTCACTCAACACCGGCCAATAAATACCCCGAGCAATCGGGTGCCTCAATGGGGCTGACGGAACTCACAAAGTTCGTCAGCCCCGTTTTTTTTGTTTCAATTTTTAGCCTCTTCATTGATTTGAATTTTCTGTGGGTATAGTATGAAGATTGGAGTTTGTCTCTGGTTACCTTTTGAAGGAGGGTCAAATGCAACTTAAATTGCTTGTAGTTGTAAGATCCGGGGGAACTAGAGAAGAAATAGAGCATCTTGCTCAATGGTTCTCTTGGACTCTTTCGGGAGGAGATTTTGCGTCATCGCGAGTGAACATCTTTTTTTCTTTCAACGAAGAAGAGAGTTGGGAATGCGCAGCAAAACTTTTTCAACATGTGAACCCGACTCGATTCACCTTTAGCCGGACCAAAGTGATGGATAAGGGTTGGCGTAGTTCCGAGCCGATTCCAGCTATTCGCACATGGTTTTCTGGCTATACCGAGGACCACGAGGTTCTAGTGTTGGTGGGAAATTGCTACTGGTTTGAATCGTTCCTCGGCTACTTCGCGAGAAATGAAGATGATGGGGATACTCAAATCGGCCCGATTGCCTCACTATTCCCGGGAGAGCTCTACGCACTGGATTGTTCTCGTCCGAAGGGTCAGTGGAAAATGAGTTCCGTAAAGTACGTCAAACAACAGTGATCCCTTTGGAGGGTCACTGTCTTTTTCATGCCCGAATGGAATAGTTGACATTTTTTAGGGCTGTGCTAAGGTATCTCCCGGTCAAGAAGTAAGGTTACATAAAAAACGACTCTAGTAGCAGGCACGCCTTTGTGGGCGCGTTTTCGTTACTAGATGACAGGGTGGGGAAGCCAAAATGGCGGCCCCGTACAAGGAGGTGACGTATGCAGTTTGGTATCAAGCATTACGGCCTGATGCTGGCCGGGTTGATGGTTTTTGCTTTCTGTCTGAATTTCTCTACGCGCGCCGGCGACGTGCCGCAACCGCAGAGCGACCAGGGCAAGGACAAGCCGACGGCGGCGGGCAAGGAGACCGCGCCGGCCGTGAAGGACGGCCTGAAGCAGGTCGACAAGGCGGCGGTGCAGACGGTTCAGGTCAACAACAAGGACGGGGCGGTCAAGTTTCTGAGCTCCATCTGCGAAGTCGGCCTCAACCTGAAGCCTGTGGCCATCGGCACGCAGGACACTACCAAAGTTTTCGCGCAACTCATTGACGCGAAGACCGTGAACATCACGCCTGTGCGCGATTTTTGCATCAAGCTGGAAAACAACGAGGGCGTGAAGTACGCGTTGAGCGAGAACGACCTCAAGGAGCTGATCCTGAAGCTCGACAACTCCTCGCGCCCCGATATGATCGATCTGGTCCCGGCGCTGAAGAAGGCCAGCGTCAGTATGAGCAACAGCAAGTTGATCAACGGCCTGGCCGCCGTCACCACTACCTCCGCCCCCGGCGCCGAAAATAAATAGTCGGCCGCCGGCAAAGGGATTGGCCCATTCTCGATTCCATCGAGGTGGGCCAATCCCGCCCAATACTTCTGTAGTACATTTGAAATAACCTAGTCGCCGAAACGACTGGGTGCAGGAAAGGCAATCTGTTGAAAAATGGATCTGCCCCACAAAGGAGGGAAGAGAAACGGCAACGACACCGCAGATCTTCTCTCCTTTATTCATTTATTTTTCTTGATATACTTCTGTGTATGTCAGATACAGCCCTCTATAGAAAATACCGCCCGCATTCTTTTTCTGAGGTTGTGGGACAGGAACACATTGTAAAAGTTCTTGAAGCATCTGCTTCTTCAGGGAAAATTGCTCATGCTTATCTTTTTTCCGGTTCTCGGGGGACGGGGAAGACCTCTCTTGCACGAATTTTTGCTGAAACGCTTGGCACGAGCGCAAATGATCTAAATGAAATAGATGCCGCGTCTAACAATGGCGTGGACGAGGTTCGGGCATTAAATGAGGCTGTAAGCGTTCTTCCTTTTGAATCAAAATACAAAGTCTATATTTTTGATGAAGTTCATATGTTTTCTAAGTCTGCTTGGAATGCGCTTTTGAAGACGCTCGAGGAACCACCGAAACATGTCATTTTCATTCTTGCGACGACAGAAATTGATAAAGTGCCGGAAACAATTATTTCTCGCTGTCAGACATTTACTTTCCGAAAGCCGAGCCAAGAAATTCTCGCAACTGTCGTAAAAAATGTTGCAAAGAAAGAAGGGTACACGCTTGAGCCTGCATCCGCAGATCTCATTGGGATTCTTGCCGACGGTTCTTTTCGCGATGCGCTTGGGATTGTGCAGAAAATCCTCGGAATTTCAAAAGACAAAAAGATTTCGGTCGAAGAAGTGGAAATGGTGACTGGTGCTCCTCGCTCCGAGCTCGTAAACGCATTTATCGAAGCGCTTTCCGAAAAAAACAGCGAAAAGGGGATTGGAGCAATTCAAAAAGCACTGAAACAGAATGTGGATATGAAAGTGTATGCCAAACTTATCCTTATGAAGCTTCGCTTTGTGCTTCTGTTGAAATTTGCTCCGGCGCTTGCGCAAGAATTTTCCTCGCATATCTCCAAAGAAGATTTTGAATATCTGAAAACACTTTCACAAAAAAAGGAATCTCATATTTCATCGGCAACCCTTCTCGAAATTCTTTCCGCTTACGATATGATAGGCCGCTCCTATATTCCAGAACTTCCACTTGAAATAGCTTTGGTAAAGCTTTCTGGCACCTCTCAACAATAGATTTTTTAGTCGTTTTAAGATATTCTTAACCCTGTTTTATCACTGGGGGATCGTCTAACGGTAGGACAGAGGCCTTTGAAGCCTTTAATCGGGGTTCGATTCCCTGTCCCCCAGCAAATGAAAAAAGCGGCGAAAGCCGTTTTTTTTATTTGCTGGGAGGGAGGAAGCAATGGGGTTGCTTCCGGCAGGGAATCGAAGCCTCGTTGAGCGGATTTTGTGAGTGAAGCGAAACAAAATCTCCAACGAGGGTACTGAAACTGTAGGTTTCGATATTTTAAGTCTCGCCTCGTGCTAGGTTATCGCGCTCAATTTATAATTTTTGCTTTTTGAAGTAAAAATTCTTTTCAAACATTCGGGAAAGTTTTGCTGCCTTTTCAGCATCTTTTGTAATTGTGAATTTGATTCGGGAAGGCAGAGAGACAATAGCTTGAAGTTCAGACGTCTTTTCTGGGTTAATTATTGTGTTTGTCTTGTAAAACTGTTCGATTCGATCGGTAATATGTTTGTCGTACTGTGCCTCGATAACATAATCGCCGACAATATTCAAAACAAGGCCGAGACTATTTTTGCGTTTTGGAAATAAGGGTTTTTCCAACATATGGTATTTTGAATTGACTCTGTCAAAATCTTTTGCAACAAGACGGTCGAGCGGCGTTTTGTTTCCGACGGTAAATAAATAACATATGCCTTTGTTTACCATGTAGTCCCGCAAGGCGAGTTCATCTTTACGTCTACCGAGCAAGAACCAGCAATGTGATGCATAGGCATACCAGCGATCAACTTTAGGGAGGGCATCAAATAAAACATACAGTACATGATTCCAGAAAATATCAACCTGTATTGGGTCTTTAAACTCGTAGGTGATTCGGTCGCCATCCTGCATTTGAAGGAAGTGTCCAGAGTCGGAGGCTGGGTGACGATAGGCGTGTTCAGCGAGTGCAGCAAAGTCTCCCATCTGGCGAAGCCATGATTGGTTCAATACGACTTCCTTCTTCTGCATAAGCACTATGTGCTGTTTTCGGAGTACCCGCAGGGATTTGTAGATTCCTTGGATAGTTCCTTTTACCTTTTTCTCTCGAAGATACTGAATAAGATCACCAGTTTTAAAAGGCCCTGTTCGCAGGGCATCAACTATCTTTTCTCCTAAACCCTGGGTTGGAAACGATATCATAATTTAAACTTATGGTTTAAAAAGCACCTAAAATATACAAGATATTTGCATAGTTTGTCAAGGGCTTATACCCTGGGCTCGTATGACAAATTTACAAACAGCGGATTCACAGATGCTTGCCGAAACAGTACCCCCAAGAATATTGCCTAGGGTACTTCGGCGTTTTGATCTTGTTACCGTCTATTTCGCTATAATTTTCGGCTCGTACGGTGCTGCCCAGATGGCTGCTCAGGGCTGGGCAGGTATCCCCATGATGGTTTTGGCCGCCGTTACTTTTTTGTTGCCATGCGCTCTCGCTTC
This sequence comes from Candidatus Paceibacterota bacterium, assembly GCA_028714635.1. NCBI lineage: Bacteria > Bacillati > Minisyncoccota > Minisyncoccota bacterium. The sequence continues at coordinate 25,352 of JAQTLZ010000007.1, read as the reverse complement.
TTATGAGTTGGGAACATTATTCCCAAGCGAAGGAGGTATCTATGTCTGGGCACATAAAGCTTTCGGACCCTCACATGGATTTATCGCCGGGTGGCTTTCATGGATACCGATTTTCCTACTTCTCCCATTAGACGCGAGCATTATTTCTCCGCATATTCAATATATCTTTGGTGTGGAGTGGGGACTTTGGACATCGGTTATTTGCCAGATACTTTTTGTTTGGATACTTTTCGGACTCACTGCTTTAAGACTTCGAATTTCTCAAACGGTAGTGAATGGAATGTTTTTTGTTGCAATGGGAACAGCGGTCGCGGCCCTTATTGCCGGACTCTTGCATGGCCATCCGGTCAATCCTGTAACCAGTGATATTTTCTCGCTCGACCTCGGCAAGTGGGGATTTCTTTATTCTGCCGCCGTCCTGTGGCTTCTCGGAGTTGAAGTTCCATACAATATGAGTGCAGAATATTCGGAGCACAAAAGAACCGGCAAAACGATGCTTGCGTGGGGAACGCTTGCATTGCTTGTCGGATATTTCATGGGAATTATCGGAATTCTCTGGAGCACGCCTCTTGCGCACATTGACCAGACGACTGGAATAGTAAGAGCGGTTGCGTCGGTCTCTCCGTTTTTGGGAATCGTCGTCGCTATCGGAATAGTATTTGCTGTTTTTGCCCAGGCAACTTCTACCATGAATGCATATTCAAGGCTTGTATTTGTTGGAGGCGTGGAGAAAAAGTTGCCGGGAGTCATGGCTAAAGTTTCAGACAAAGGAAGAACACCTTGGCCGGCTATGCTCGTGCAAGCTGTCGGGGGCACGGTCGTAATATTGATTTTCGCAACTCAAACACAATTGGTTGTAACGTATAATCTTTATCTCGCCGCGCTTGTTGCGGTGTGGTGTGCGTCATTATTTTATATTTATTTCGCTCTTATCAAAGCTCGAACAAAATACTCTGAACTGTATAAAGAAAGAGGAGATAAAGTGTGGCGTATTCCGGGAGGAAAATTTGGATTATGGGCCGTCTGTATCTGGGGAATTGTGTTTAATGCACTTGCGATCTATTATGTTTTCGCGAAACCGTGGGTAAGCGGGATTTCTTCTCATAGTTGGTTGCTTTGGCTTGGAATAACTTGTGTTTCGATAACTATTATCGGGATCATTGTTTACATTCTAGGAAATCGAAGAGTGGGGAAAGAGAGGAAAGCTGCCTAAGCTTCTAGGACAGTTGCGTGTAACTTAGAGAAAAAGAGTAGCTTTCGCTACTCTTTTTTCGTATTATTGCTGGGAGGAAGCAAATGAAGCCACCCGCGACGGTAGTCGAGATTAACCCCTGTTCTCCAGCCAAATCAAACCCCATGCTCAAAGAAAATCTGTACGCAACTAGCTTTTCGAAGGTTTATCCTTACTATATTGCTAAGGCGGAGAAGAAAGGACGGACAAAGGCAGAGGTCGATAAAATTATTTGTTGGCTTACTGGCTATAGTCAAAAACAGTTTGAAAAACAATTGGAAAAGGGGATAGATTTTAAAACTTTCTATCTCAAAGCCCCTAAACCGAATCCGAAGCGCCGTCTGATCAAAGGTGTGGTTTGCGGTGTCCGAATAGAAGAGATTACAGATCGGGTTATGCGCGAGATTCGTTATTTAGATAAACTTATAGATGAACTGGCAAAGGGCAAAGCGATGGGGGAAATTTTACGAAAGTAATTTTTTTCGAAATATTTATTATAATAGAACGTCTCACATGGTATGCGTAAAATAATTACAACAACTTTTGTAACATTGGACGGTGTCATGCAAGCACCGGGAGGGCCGAAGGAAGATACGACAGGAGGCTTTAAATACGGCGGCTGGCAACTCTCTTTTCCTCACGACGAGAAGTTAGGCTCCATTCTCTACGGATTTTTCACTATTCCATTCGAACTTCTTCTGGGTAAGATCACCTATGATATCTTTGCCTCATTTTGGCCTACCGCAAAAACAGATCTCGAGGTGGCGGTTCCATTTAATAAAACAAAGAAATATGTCGTGTCGCATACGTCTTTCGAACCTTCTTGGCAGAACTCTTCGGTTATTACTGGTGATGTTGTGGAACAGATCAGGAAACTCAAAGAAGAAGACGGTCCCGATTTGTGGGTGTGGGGTAGTGGGAATCTGATTCAGACTTTGCTCAAATATAATTTGATTGATCGGATGCATTTGTGGATACATCCAATTACGATAGGTACGGGTAAAAAACTTTTTGCAGAAGGGACTCATGCGCAAAACTTCAAACTTGTTGATTCTAAAACTGGCGCGACCGGTCTCATTCTCGCCACCTACGAGCCGGCCGGAGAGCTCACAATAAAAACGAGGGCTTCTTAGGAGGTACGACTTTCTCAGTTCTTAGGCAATTGTCTTCCCCTATAGGGATGCTATAATAAATGCCGTTACTAATTAACTAAAACATATGGAGAAAAAAGTTTCTGCGTTTATGAAGCCGATGACTGTGAGTGGAGATTTAGCAGCTGTTGTTGGAAAAGGTCCAATGCCTCGAAGCGAGGTGGTAAAGGGACTTTGGGTATACATCAAGAAGAATAATCTTCAGGATCCAAAGAACAAGCGAAACATTATGGCTGACGAAGCGCTTAAGAAAGTATTCGGCGGAAAGGCGGTGGTCAATATGTTTGAGATGACAAAATTAGTGTCTAAACATCTTTCTTAAATCTCTCTAGATTAAGAAGCAAAAAAGCGTCCCAGGGCGCTTTTTTGCTTCCCCGTTATCTATTTGCTTTCCCGTCCCATTTCCTTAGTATAAGAGGCGGAACCTGGACAAATTGAAAACTAACTTGTGGGAGGGCGAGAAGCATGCAAATCCGTCATTTGAAAGTCCGGCCTGTGTGGGCCGCGTCGGGAGTGCTTGGGTTTTTCGGCACTGACCGATACTGGTACCAAAAGATCGGTCTGTGGTTCGGTATGTGGTTCATCTGGCTCACTTTTGTGAGCAAGACCTCCACATTTCTTCCGCGGGAAGGCAACATGCCTCTCAAGGAGGGCACAGTTACTCCAAAAGAGTTGTTCCCGCGCTGTATCGTTGTGAAGTGGTGGAAGCGGGCCATTTTGAATGCCGTCGGCCTAAGCGGTCGCGGGCTTGAATGGCTTCTCCATCAATTCCTTTGGCAGAAGCGGACGAAGGACTTTTTCATCTCGATTATGTCGGTAGCGCCGACGATCGAGGGAAAGTGTGAGGAAACTGGCAAGTGCATGCATGCGATTATGAATCGGTTGGATCAATTTCGTGCTCGCATCGGCGGTCAGTTGAATGTCTCTTGCCCGAATGTCGACCTGAAGACTGGAAATATCGTTACTGATACGCATGCGCTTCTTGATACCGTGCATGTGCATGATCCGAGAAAAAGGATTGTGTTTGTGGTGAAAGTTGCTCCAACTACTTCGGCGTACGATATTGCCGAGATAGCGAGGCACGAACGGTGCGATGGTCTTTGCATCGGTAATACTGTTTCCTTCGGCGAGTTGCCGGAAGATATCGACTGGGTTGGTATCTTTGGAACGGCAGATCCTAAGAAATCACCACTCATTGAGCGCGGGTTTGCTCAACCGGGCGGATATTCCGGCAAAGCGCTTTGCAAAATCATCTGCCGGCGCATCCGCGAAGTCCGCAAACTCGGTGTGAAGATCCACATCAATGGGTGCGGAGGGATACTCGGTCCGATCTCGGCTTTCAGAGTTATGTGGGCCGGAGCGGATTCAATCTCGGTTGGCAGTTGTGGAATTCTGGCTCCGTGGGGAGTCTTCCCGGCGATCGTTACAGCCCATGTCTACAATTTTTGTAGATGTGTTTTCCGAGGAATTTTTTCCTGAAAGGAGAAATTGCCATGAAGCAAAAGCTCTTTAAAATGAGAGTCCCTGCGTATGTAAATCCACATTCGCATCTGCGCCACGGGCATGCCGTTATTCGTGATCTCGTTATGAATGTCATAAGGGGTGGTGCGGATACGATTCTTGCCATGCCCAATATAGGCGACGGGCTAGTCACCATCCAAGAGACACTTGACTATAACCGAGAATTAAACGCGCCGAGTGTTGTTGGCGCCAATTTGATCAAGTTTATTTTGTGTATGATGCTTACCGAAAATACTGCGCTCGATGAAATCGATTGGGCTGTAAAAAGCGGGATTAGAAACGGGAAGGTATATCCGAAAGATCGGACGACAAAATCCAAAAACGGCGTGCGAGACTACAGTCGCATTCTCCCCGTCGTCAAACGTTGCGGGGAAAAGGGTATGATTGTGCATCTGCATCCCGAACATCCGATGTTGGATATCGGCAATCGGGACGCGGAGTATCTCTTCATTCCTATTGTCGACATGCTCATGCGGGAGACCAACGCAGTGATTGTGTGGGAACACGGTACGGATGCACGTTGTATCCGCTACTGGAAAGAATGGGCGAAGACAGGAAGATTCTACGTGACTCTCTGTCCGCACCATCTCGTCACGAACGAAGACAATACCTTCGGCGATGTCCGGGCGACTTGCAAGCCTCCGATCAAAACTGAAGATGATCGACTGGCACTTCTCGCACTCATTGCGGAAAACCATCCCTGGGTCATGGCAGGTCCTGATGATGCACCACATCCGATGGAACCCACCACTCCCGGCGAGGGCGCGAAGCATGTCCACGAAGGAAAGTGTGCCTGCGGCGCGTATCATGGGCGGTTCGTTTATCAGCTCTACGCTCATGCGCTCGACCCTGTGCTTCATCTGAAAACGAAGCACGGTCGGAAAGTCTTTGTAAACTTCATGAGCGGAAATGCTCGGAAGCTCCACAAGTTGCCTCCGGCCACAAGGGAAGTCACCCTTGTTCGCGAGCCTTTCAAGATTCCGCCGTTTTACGAGGTGGGGCATTGGAAGGTTGAGCCGTTCTGGGCGGGCCAGACAATCAACTGGAGTATCCGGGAATAAAAGTTCGTAATGTTCGAACCCCCTTTGTCAGAAATGGCAGAGCGGGGTTTTTTATTTTGCACTTTCTTTCTTTTCGGCTAGAATTCTGTCATGAATCCCGTAGTAGAAAATGGCATTGGAGAAGTAATAAAAATACTATCATATATGATAGTATTCGATTATAAATATAATTTTTAAAAATGGTAATTATTTGCTCCAAAAGAGCGATGCCATTTTTCACTACAGGATGAAAAAAATCTCGGTTTTTGCCGGAAATGACTGCTTTAAAGAAAGACAAAAACATTATTTTGGCTTGGCTTACCAAACAGGCAAGCTTTTGGCTGAGAATAAATTTATAACGGTAACTGGAGCAGGCACTGGCCTTATGGAAGAAGTTTCTCGCGGTGCGTTTGAGGCTGGCGGAGAGACTATGGGTATCGGTTTGGATTTTGGCGGGAGAGTACAATCAAAGTATGTAAAGACAATTGAGATTTTTAAAAATCTCGGTCCACGGCAAGAAAAACTGATTACACTCGCGGATGCATATATCGCACTGCCCGGAGGTGTCGGCACATTTTTTGAAATTTACAATATTTTAGGGCTCAAAAGACTTGGGGAGATACCAAAAGATATGCCCCTTATTTTGATCAGTGACTATTTCTCGATGATACAAGAAACTCTCGAGAAAATGATGGAGGAAGGATTTCTAGAAAAGTCTGCTTCGTCTCTCTATACGATAGTGAATACTCCCGAAGAGGCCATGGAGATTCTCAAAGAGCAAATTTGATTTTTATCCCCAACTCCCTTCCTTTCGGAAGTATTCTTCTGTAGAATAAGGGGACTAGCCAATTAGTTTATCTTTTACAATAATGAAAATTTTTTCTAAGGGAGCATCTGTCTTTCTGGTGGTTTGTCTTGTATTCAGTTCTTTTCTTGCGTTTCCCGCATTTGCAGTAAGTACTTCTGTTACAAAGATCGGTTTTAATGCAACCAGCCAGCCTTCGAGCTTTACTGTTGGAGTATCGAATGCGGCAAGTTCTCCGCTTCGGATTCAGTCGCAAAATGTGGGAAGTACTGGAGAAGATATTTCTGGCGGGGATTCAATGACTGTGCTCGTTACTTCAAGCTCTGCAACCGGGCGCTTTGATGCAACCACTACCGGTGCATTTGCAAGCTCAAGCCTTTCACTTGTGATTCCTTCAAACTCGCAAAATACTCCGGGATTTTTCTATCGAGATACGACCGCCGGTTCTGTTACTTTGACGGGGACAGTGACGGCAGTTACAGGCTCACTTTCCGGGACTCTTGTTGGTAAAACTGCGGCAATTACAAAAACGGTGAACAAGGCGAATGTGAAATTAACCAATTTTACTGCAGATAATTTTTCTCCCTTTTTCGGCCAAACAGTCACTCTTTCCGTAAATGTCTCAAATTCTGCTACTGGCGGGGTAGGAACTCCAAACGGCCAGGTTCAATTCAACTTAGCCGGCACTGGAACGCACCTTGGAACCGCCATACCTGATGCTAGTGGGAACGCAGTGTTCGATATTAGTACTCTCGGAAATAATACCTCTGTCAGCACATCTGATATAAACGCAAAATATCTTGGAGACAGTAATTTTAACGCAACGGCTGGAGGTGGCGGCGTCTCTTTGACTCCTTCAGTCACTGTTACCCCGGATCATACAAATCCTGTCATTACTCGTCTTGGTGTAAATCCTGCAACCGTTCTTGTCGGAGACGTTTACGCGGATGCGGGAGCAACTGCGAGCGACACGGAAGATGGTGATCTCACTGCTTCGATCGTTACCGGAGGATTACCAGTTGACACATCAGTCCCTGGTTCGCATGTGGTTACTTATAATGTGGCGGACTTAGCGCTTAACAATGCTACACAGGTCACGCGAACAGTGAATGTTGTTGCTCCAACCCCGACGCCAACGCCGGTTCCTACGCCGTCTCCTACCCCCGTTCCAACTCCTACTCCAACACCTGTGCCTACGCCCACACCGACCCCCGAACCAACACCTAGCCCTACACCGGAGCCAACTCCTTCTCCTACGCCAGAACCTACGCCAAGCCCAACGCCTACTCCTTCTCCAACACCAAGTCCGACACCCTCGCCAACCCCGAGCCCTACTCCTGTTCCCAAAACAAACGTTACAACGAGTATTTTGACTTCTGATAACAATCCTTCTATTTTCGGCCAGCCGGTTACTTTGACGGTCTCTATCACTCCAGCTGTTGCCGGAGATTTACGGATTCCAACAGGCATCGCAGATTTTAGAGATGTTACTGCTTCAGGAACACCGATAGTAATTGGTACATCAACTCTTGATGTGACAGGACACGCTTCTCTTGTTGTTAGCAATTTACCAGTCGGTACACGAAAATTAAAAGTTGCTTATGAAGGGGATTCAAATTTTAATTCAACGACTGGAGCAGGGCAGACAACATCTGTGCCGACGCTTAATCAGGTAGTTCAGCCTGTCCCAACTCCGACCCCGACGCCGTCTCCTACACCATCGCCAACTCCAGTACCTACGCCATCACCTACTCCTGTCCCAACGCCGTCTCCAACCCCGGAACCCACTCCAACGCCCACACCTGAACCAACACCAACCCCAACGCCGGTTCCCACTCCTTCACCTACGCCCGAACCTACCCCAAGTCCGACTCCAGTTGTGACTCCTTCTCCAACACCAGTACCTACGCCGAGTCCTACTCCCGTCCCGACCCCAAGCCCCACTCCGGAATCAACTCCGTCCCCAACTCCTGAACCTACACCTAGCCCCACCCCCGAGCCGACTGCTACTCCAACACCTACTCCGGTTGTAACGCCTTCACCAACCCCATCGCCAAGCCCCACACTAAGTCCTACACCATCGCCAACTCCTGCACCGACACCTTCTCCAACTCCTAAACCGAAACCGGGCGGAGGCAGCAGTGGTGGCACCAGAAATCCAAATGCAGCTACCCCCGCAACTCCTGCGATACCGGGAGTAAGTCCAGCAGTACCCGCAACTCCATCGATCAATTCGCACGGCAGTGTTCTTGGTGCATCGACGATTCATTTTGAATTCACGAGAAATCTTATGCTCGGCATGGAGGGAAATGATGTAAAAGTACTCCAAACATTTTTGAATGGACAAGGCTTTACTGTTTCTCAAAGTGGAAATGGATCTTCCGGCCATGAGACCACGTATTACGGAGAAAAAACGAGAGATGCGATGAAAAAATTCCAAAACGCGCATCCAAATGAAATTCTTATTCCAGCGGATATTACCGAGGGGACAGGTATTTTCGGGACGGTCACTCGAGGATTCGTAAATCAGCTCTTGGAGTCTTAGGCAAAAGAATTGATTAAACTCCTCTTTTGAGGTACTATTGTCTTCGTATTCAGATACAAGAAACAGCCTAAGTCGAGTTTCAAAACGTAGAATACTTACAAAGCAACAATCAATCAAAATGCAAACAGGAACAATCAAGACTTTGACACAGAAAGGATTTGGATTCATCTCACGAGAAGGTGAAGCAAAGGATCTTTTCTTTCACTCAAAGGAGTTGAAGGGTGTTACTTTTGAAGAGCTTCGAGAGGGAGACAAAGTTTCTTTCGAAGTTACTCAAGGTGAAAAGGGCCCAGCAGCTACAGGAGTATCACGAATTTAATTTCAAAAAAATCACTCTCCCAGAAATGGGAGAGTGATTTTTTCTTTCCAATTCAACATTTTTCCTGTATCCTCTCGTAATGCCCAAAGACGACACGGTAGTACGTTTCGAGGAAACGTCATTTGAATACGGTCACAACAAGCCCATTCTCGAAGAGGCTGATTTTTCTATTCGCCGGGGCGCGAAGATCACTCTTATGGGACAAAACGGCGCTGGAAAGAGCACCATCTTTGGACTCATTACAAAACATCTGAAACCAGAGTCGGGAAGCGTACATATCTCGAATGGAATTACGATTGCCACCTCGCGACAAGTTATTCCACGAGGAGATCTTGATCTCTCTATCACCGATTTTTTTCAAAAACAATTCAAAGAAAAAGTGTATGACATTGATCCGAGGATTGACGCTGTGTTTGAAGCGGTTAATTTCACTGCTCCGCACGACAGAATCGTCCGCTCTTTTTCCGGTGGTCAGCAGGCACGGCTTCTCCTTGCTTCTGCTCTCATTCAAGACCCAGATCTTCTTTTACTTGACGAGCCGACGAATAATCTCGATAAGGCGGGAATCGAACATCTCACCCAATTTCTCAAGAACTATAAAAAGACAGTTATCGTTATTTCCCACGATGCAGAATTTCTGAACGTCTTCACAGAAGGAGTTTTGTATCTAGATATTTATACAAGAAAAATCGAGCAGTATGTGGGGAACTATTTTGACGTGAGAGAACAAATTTCCGTTAGGCTTGAAAAAGAAAATCGCAAAAACGCGCAGTTGGCAAAAGAAATCCAGGAAAACAAGGACAAGGCAAACTTTTTTGCAAACAAAGGCGGGCAGATGCGTCTTGTCGCGAAACGAATGCGCGAAAAAGCAGAAGAGCTTGAGGAAGAAAAAGTGGATGTGAGAAAAGAAGATAGAACCATCAAACCCTTCATCATTCCAGCGCAAAAAGATCTTTCAGGAGAAATTCTCCACATCGGAGGATTTAAAATGATTAAGAATCATAAAGCGGTTCAAAGAAAAGCCGATCTTTCGCTTCGCAAGAACCAGCATCTCCTCCTTCGTGGGCCAAATGGTATCGGCAAAAGCACTCTTCTCGAAAGTATCGCAAAAGGGACTGAAAAACATGTAAAAATTGCAGATGGGGTTAAAGTCGGATATTACCGGCAAGATTTTTCAACCCTCAATTTTGAAGACAGCGTCTGTGATTCGCTTCTTTCGGTGATGGATAAAAAGTATGAAGAAGAGATGCGACGTGTTGCTGGAGGATTTCTTATTACAGGAGAGATGATTTTTACAAAAATTGGAAGTTTGAGCGAAGGACAAAAAGGACTTGTAGCATTTGCGCGGCTTGTACTTGAAAAACCCGGACTTCTCATACTCGACGAGCCGACAAACCACATAAACTTCCGCCACATTCCACTTATTGCTGAAGCGCTCAATAAATACGAAGGAGCAATGATTCTTGTTTCTCACGTTCCAGAGTTTGTGGAGAAAATCCGAATTGACGAAACGCTCGATCTCGATAAATAGACGCTTCTTTGTAAGGAAGAAGGTATCTAGACGTCTCTATATGTGAGACTTTATTCTAATCAAAAAACAATGTTTATACTTTTTATTGTGGGATTATTGCTTGGGAGCGTAGCTGTTATCTTTGCTCTGCAGAACGTGGCGGTAGTCACGGTTTCTTTCTTCAGTTGGAAACTTGAGGGTTCGCTTGCTGTGATATTGCTTCTGGCGCTCTCCGCTGGAATTGTAACGGCGCTTCTCATTGTCCTTCCGGGCTCTATCGATAATTACTTTAAGCAAAGGGGCTTGAAGAAAGAAAATCAGAAACTAGCAGAAGCGCTCCGCAAGCAAAAGGAACTCACTGTGTTCGCAAAAAATACTCCAGCAACTCCCGAAGCCATTGCTTCTATCGAACATGGCGTGATTGCGGACAGCAACATTTACTAGATTGTGCGATAGTATAGGGTAATGCCGTATTACGTATACATCTTGGAATGTAAGGACAAAACCCTCTACGTTGGTTCCACAAATAATCTGAAGAAAAGACTTCATGCTCACAACCACCTGAAATCGGGGGCGCATTACACCAAAATCCGCCGGCCTGTGGTTCTCAAATATTTTAAAAAGCTGAAGTCTTATTCACTAGCGCGTAAAAGAGAGAATGCACTCAAAAGCCTCACAAGGCCCGAGAAATTGAAGCTTTTTAGCTAGTTGTTTTAATCTGAATTTCTTCCGCTTTCGCCAGATTTTCTTTCCACTCTTTGTGAAAAGGACTTTTCTCGTTCCATGGTTTAAGCCCGCTTCCGGCAAAATGGTAGATTGCCGCCTTTGAATTCTGGAAATCCACAATACGTTTTTCATCGGGAACGTAATAGTTGTAATGCGGAGTCAGCTCGATCCAATCTTGATAAAACGCCAAATTTAAGATCGGTTGGTCGCCCACAGTTCTTTCTTTCACAATGAGCGAGAAATATTCTTGGATGAATTTTTGCATCTTTGAATAAAGGGCTTTTGTGATGATGTCTGTATTGAATGCGATCATTCCGGCGTTAAAGGCGTATTCGTTTATGTTGTAATGATAAAGGAATTTTTTGTAAGCATCATTATTTTCTTTGTTCCAGACAAATTGATCTTTGAGACGGAGCCGATTCATGTCTCCCATTGCCGCGAATGTATCTACAGTCGTTAAAAGTTTGAGTGAGTCATAGACCATCATGTCTGAATCGAGGTATACAACGTGCTCCCATTTTTTGAAGTGGGGAGTGAAAAGTTCGAGTTTTAAAAGAAGCCGGCTCGGATATTTTTTAGGATTTTCGCCCACATAAGAGTGAACGAGTATTCCTCGATCGGTAAACCATTTCAAATCTTCTTCTGGTATTCCGTCAGAAAGGAGAAGCATGTCTTCATGCCATGGTGCCTTAAAAAAGGCGCTCGAAAGTAACTGTTTTGCTCTATCAAGATGATTCTTGTCCGACATAGTTACCAGGACGGATTTCATACAAGTATTCTAGCTTATTTTTTCTCCGCTGCGGAAGTGGCGGCAACAAATCCAGTTGTCCAACAAAGCTGAAGGGAATAGCCACCGCTTGGACGGTCAATATTTAAGATATCGCCGATAAGATAGAGGTTTGAAAAGAGGCGTGAGCGCATTGTTTTAAAATCTACTTCTTCGAGGGATACTCCGCCTGAAGAAATAACTGCTTTCTCGAGGCCGAGGAGTTTATCTACATGAAGCGGAATATTTTTCAAAAGTTTTACAAGATTTAATCTTTCTTCTCGGGTTATACTGTTGCAGGCGGTTTCGGGGTTTATTCCTGAAAGCTCTACGATAATTGGTGCTAATGCTGATGGCACAAGAGATCCGAGGGCATTCTTAAACTTTTTCTTATCATTTTCTTTAAAGATTTCCTGGAGTCGCGCGTTGAGTTTTCCATAATCGAGAGAGGGGAGAAGATCGAGTGAAATGACAACCTCGCCGTACTTCAGAAGTTCTCCAACATCACGGCTCATATTGAGAATGGTTGGACCACTCACGCCAACATGAGTGAAAAGAATTTTGCCCTTCCTTACATCTTGTTTTACGTCGTTTTGAAGAAGGGTAATTTTAATATCGGTGAGACTGACTCCGGCAAGCCTTTCTACCCATTTGTTTTTTATCGCAATCGGAACCAGCGAAGCCGTCGGCTCCGTGACCGTATGGCCAATTTTTTTGAGCCATTTGTATCCATCTCCGGTTGAGCCGGTCTCTGGCCGAGAGACTCCTCCGGTCGCAATCACGACAGAGCGGGCCAGAATTTCTTTCCCGTTTTTTAATTTTACCCCCGAGACTTCTTTGTGATTTTCTTTTGATATAAGAATTTCTGTCACAGGAGAATTCGAGAGAACGGTAACATTGTGTTTTTTTAAATTTTCGACAAGGACATCCCATACGCTTTGAGCACTGTCGCTTACGGGGAAAACGCGCTGCTCGTTTTGCACTTTTGTTTCCATGTTTCGCAGATGAAAAAAATCTAAAGCATCCTTGACTGCGTATTGAGAAAAAGCAGAAAAAAGAAATTTTCCGTTTTCTTTGAATTTTTCGAGAAGTTTTCGGTTATCAAATTCAGCATTCGTAACATTGCATCGTCCTCCACCGGTAATTAGAAGCTTTTTACCAAGCGTCGCATTTTTCTCGATCAAAATGACTCGCGCGCCGAGCTCTCCTGCGCGTCCCGCGGCCATCATTCCCGCAGGTCCGCCTCCTATTACAGCCACATCCCAAACTTCCTTATTCATGGCTCCCATCCTAGCATTAAAGCCATTTTAGACGAATTTTCTCCTGGCCTGTATAATGGCAATGAGATGATGAAAATATACAAAAAAATCACAATTTTTACATTGCTTTTTATACTGGGATTCTCACCGCTCGCAGTTTTTTCTGCAGTCCCCGTAGCGCCCGTGAAAGCCCACTACAAGCCCCTCAAAATCTTCTATTACAGGGAGGGGAAGAACGCCCGAGCATCTCTCTACGGAAAAGAACTTGATATAGACGTCCTTGCTCCGCAGGCGTACACCTTTAAAACCGATGGAACTTTGACTGGAACCATGAATCAGACTGTTATAAATTACGCTCACAATAAAGGCATCAAATTGATGCCACTCGTAACGAATCCCAATTTCAGCAAAGCGGGCGCACATTCTTTTCTCGATAATGCTGCACAGCAGGATAAAGCAATTGACGGGCTTATCGCAGAAGCAAAAACGAAAGGGTATTGGGGCTGGCAGATCGACTTCGAGCAGATGGATCTTTCGTACCGCGATAAATTTTCCGCCTTCGTACAAAAATTTGGAGATAAGATGAAGGCGAACGGTCTTACCTCAAGCGTCGCCGTAGTTTCTAAATTTTCCGAAAACCCGAAAGATTATGTGAAAACGCTTTGGCAGGACCTTATTGGTGTTTATGATTACTCCGCGCTTGCTTCGCATACGGATTTTCTAAGCATTATGTCGTACGACGATCCGGATTCAGAAGGTCCAATTGCCCGTTATTCATGGCTTAAAAGAGTGATGGATTATACGCTCACCCTTGTTCCAAAAGAAAAAGTTTCAATGGGACTCGCTCTCTATTATTGGCTATGGAATGATGCGACTGGAAAAATTGTAGAGATTGGTGGAAACGGAGGAATCCAAGAAGCGCTCAAAAAACATTATATGACGAGCGGATATAGCGAAAAGGAGCAGGCTCCGTACTTTAAGTACACGAGTAACAAGAAAAAATATACTCTTTGGTATGAAAGTGGCAGAAGCATTCAGGCCAAACTCGACCTTATGAAAAAATACGGGCTTGCGGGATTTTCTGCTTGGGCAATGGGACTTGAGGTACCAAGTGTAAAAAAGGTTCTCTAGGGGGTATAATGAAGAGATGAAATTTATACTAATCCTCTTTCTACTTGTTCTTATCGCTATCACTATTCTTTTCTGTATGACTTATTGGACAAATGAATGGAGTGCCAATCAAAAGATCTTTGTATCAGGAAAGGCACCAAACCCTAGTCCAGACGGTTTTTACTCAGGTTCGGCATATCTCACCGGTTCCTGGCTTGGGAAAAAGTTCGATGCAAGATATGAAGAGGGAATCAATGTTTTCAAAGATTTAGGAAATGCCGAGGTGGAAAAATATCCTTTTAAAACATTTTTCGGTCCGGGAATTCGGGACACGCATTTGCAAGTAATGAAAATTGATTATGATATTCCGGAAAATCCTTTCTGGATCCGCCCCATTTTAGACGAGATTGTCGAAACTGCTCCCGGAGAATATATGGGCAAGCTTCACTTAAGGATTATTCCCGGATTTTCATTTTCTCCTCTCTACTTTTTCTTGGAGAAACCTCTGTAACAAGCCTGCTCGTAAGACGTCATCAGATGTGAAAGAGATGAGTCGAAATTATAAGACCATTTTTCTAGACTTTATGATCGAAACAATTGCAATTATTTTCTTCATCCTCTGGCTCTTGGGAGTTGTTGGAGTGTATAGTATCGGGTCGTTTATCCACATTCTCCTTGTTTTGGCGATTATTATGGTTCTGGTGCGAATTATCCAGGGTAGAAACCCTATCTCCTGAGCGCAAAGGGAGAAAGTTTGACAAAATAGCGGTTTTGGTATATACTTCAGGGGTAATCAAATCTCGCTGTTTCTCTTGTTTTTGGAAGCATTTTCCTCTAACAGTGAAGTTTGAGGAAGAATATGCATCCAAAACAGTCTCACAATAACGGCCCTCGCAAGCCGTATCATACTCATTCGTCTTCAAATTCCAGCGCTCCGCGTTCTGGCGGTTTTTCTCGTAGCTCATCTAGTGGAAGTTCTTCGCATTCCCGTTCAAACCCGCAACCTTCTCGATTTGGCGGTTCTTCTTCTGGTCCATCCCGATTTGGAGGACATAGTAGTGGCCCTCGACGTTTCGGTGGCGGTCAGGGCGGGTCGCGTCCTCACTTTGGAGGACGAAGCGGTTCTCGTGGAGGCGGAGAGCGAATTGATACTGCTCGATTTATAAATAAAGCTGTAATCACCGAAGAGGTTGAACATTTTGTCCCCGAACATGCTTTCACTGATTTCAAAATTGACGCAGAGCTCAAAGCTTCTGTCGTTGCGAAAGGCTATACAACCCCAACTCCGATTCAAGACCGGGCTATTCCGCATATCCTAAATGGCTCTGACATTGTTGGAATTGCAAACACTGGAACAGGGAAGACCGCGGCATTTCTTATTCCTCTCATTCAAAAAGTACGACTCAATCGAAAAGAGCAAGTAATGGTGCTCGCTCCGACGCGAGAACTTGCAATGCAGATCGACGAAGAGCTCAAAATTCTTACCAAGAGCATGAAAATGTTCTCTGTGTGCTGTGT
This sequence comes from Candidatus Paceibacterota bacterium, assembly GCA_028714635.1. Classification (NCBI taxonomy): domain Bacteria; kingdom Bacillati; phylum Minisyncoccota; species Minisyncoccota bacterium. The sequence goes on along the minus strand of JAQTLZ010000007.1, from coordinate 9,851 downwards.
TGGAGGCGCTCCGATCGGCAAACAGCTTCGAGATCTGCGATTTCAATACAATTTCATCATAGGTACTCCTGGGCGAGTGAAAGATCTTATCGAGCGAAAGATGATTCATCTTCATGAATTCAATTCTATTGTTCTCGACGAAGCCGACCGGATGCTTGATATGGGATTCGTAAATGATATGCGACTCATTATGAAAGGAATGCCACAGAAACGACACACCCTTTTCTTCTCCGCAACGATTTCTGGTGAAATCGAAAAACTTATCAAAGAATTTCTCCATGAACCGGTTCGAATTTCAGTAAAAACACGAGACACTGCAAAAAGTGTTGATCAAGACGTTGTGCGAGTACGCGGAGCAGATAAGCTCGACACCCTTCACGATCTTTTGAACCAAAAAGAATTCAATAAAGTACTTATTTTCGGGCGGACAAAACACGGGGTGGAAAAACTTACGAAACTTTTGAACCAAAAAGGTTTCAAAGCAGAATCAATCCACGGAAACAAGAATCAATCACAACGAGTACGCGCATTGGACGCTTTCAAAAAGAGCCATGCACAGATCCTTGTGGCAACAGACGTCGCTGCTCGAGGCCTCGATATTCCGGATGTATCCCATGTAATTAACTACGAACTTCCTGCGACCTACGACGACTATGTCCACCGAATCGGACGAACAGGACGAGGAGGAAAGAAAGGTAAAGCTTTAACATTTATTGAATAATTTTTCTTTTGCCATGAAAACTACCACAAAAACAAAAAGTAAAAAGCCAATGCCCGTTGCCGTTGTGTTGCCTCCTCGGCAGTATCAGAATATGAAAGGTAAGTGGGTAGAAAAGGTCACAAAAAGCACCGTGCTTCTCTGCGTATGTGGAAATAAATATCTAAAAACTCGTCCAGGACAGACTACTTGCGTGCCCTGTCTTGTCCGGCTTCGAGAAATTCGATAAATTCGATAAAAAACACCAAGCGACAGCTTGGTGTTTTTTTGTATATAATCAGTAAATATGAAAAAGAAAAAATACATCCTTTTCGATTTCGACGGCGTTATCGCTGATTCTTCGGAGGTGTCGTGGGATTTGAATAAAAAGATTTGCGCCACAATAACGAGAGAGAGGTGGCTCGAAGTCTTTGATGGAAACGTTCATGACTGGGACAAAAATACTGCGCATTGGCACAGTCCCGATTGCAAGCATGAAATTTTTGATTGGTTCGCGGAATATGCCCCTCTTATGCAGCAACGCGTAGTCATATTTCCAAGGGTGAGCGGAGTGGTAAAGAAATTAGCTGAAAAATATACTCTTTTCATTATATCTTCATCCCCGACTTATCTCATTGAAGAATTTATGCAAAAAAATGCAATTCGAGAATATTTCGCGGATCTCTTGGGTAATGACGTTCACACAAGCAAGGTTGAAAAGATCAGAATGGTTTTTGAAAAGTATAAAATCTTGCCCGAACAATGCGTTTTTGTCACTGATACGGTTGGGGATATGCGCGAAGCGCGTGAAATGGATGTTGATTCAATCGGAGCATCTTGGGGCTACCATGAGCATGCGCGTCTTACAAAAGGTAATCCTTATCGCATTGTGCATGAGCCAGAAGCTTTGATTTCGGCAGTTTCTGATTACTTCGCGGAAAGAAATCAACAGGGAGAGTGACGTTCTTCTGCTATAATTCTTGGCATGTTTAAGGATGAGGTCCAGAAAATATTTGCAGGCGAAGTTCTTGATGATACGGAAACCCTTTCTAAATATAGCCACGATGCTTCACTTCTTGAAGTCAGGCCAAAGCTCGTGGTTTTTCCTCGTAACAGGGAAGATGTAAAAAAGCTCGTCTCTTTTGTGTCTCATGAAAAAGGAAAACGGCCGGGACTTTCCCTGACCGGGCGCTCTGCGGGTACGGATATGACCGGAGGCCCCCTTAGTGAATCCATCGTTTTGGATTTTACGTCACATTTTAAAGAAAAAACCATAGATGCTGGAGCTTTGACGGGTACAGTTGAGCCGGGCGTATTTTTTCGTGACTTTGAGGCCTTAACGACCCCGGAAAAAGTCTCTTTACCGATCTATCCGGCTTCAAAACAGCTTGCCGCTCTCGGCGGAATGATCATGAATAACTGCGCGGGGGAAAAAACTTTGCGCTATGGCCAGATGAGGGATTTCGTAGAAGAAATGAACATGGTGCTTTCTGACGGGAATGAATACACTTTCCGAAAACTCAATCGCGAGGAGCTTCAAAAGAAACTTTTAGAAGCAAATTTTGAAGGTGAAGTGTACAGGAAAATGCACCGTCTGGTGACAAAAAATCATGATTTGATTGAAAGCGCCGCTCCTAAAACTTCTAAAAACTCTTCCGGTTACGCTCTTTGGCGAGTGTGGGATAAAGCGAAAGACACATTCGATCTTTCACAGATTTTTGTTGGTTCGCAAGGAACGCTCGGGCTTTTGACCGAAGCGAAGGTCCGATTGGTAAAAGATACGCCGGAGAGGAAACTCATCGCTCTTTTCTTTAAGAATTGGGATGATCTGCCTGCCGTCGTGAACGCGGTTTTGCCATTTGGAGTTGAAAGTATGGAAGCTTTTGATGATACGACGCTGAAGCTCGGTATTCGGTTTATGCCTGAAATTGCAAAGAAGGTGCACCAAAGCCTGCTTCGTTTTGCGTCCCGTTTTTTGCCGGAAGTGTTCATCGGAATTGAAATGTTCGGCCTTCCGAAACTCATCGTTCTTATTGAACTTGCGGAGGAAAAAGAGGATGTTCTCTACGAAAAAACCTTAAAAATTGTCCGAACGCTTAGAAAATTTCCTGTGCATATGCGTGTGCTCGCTGATGGTCCGGATTCTGAAAAATATTGGATCATGCGTCGAGAAAGCTTTAATCTCTTACGAGAGCATGTGGCGGGGAAGCAAACTGCACCTTTCATCGACGATTTCATCGTCCCGCCGGAAAAGATGCCGGAATTTTTGCCAAAAGTTCTCACAATTCTGAAAGAAAACGGTATTAAAGCTAATATCGCGGGACATGCGGGAAATGGAAATTACCACATCATTCCGCTCATGGACCTTTCAAAAGAAAGCGAGCGGGCAAAAATCATTCCAGTTTCTGAAAAGGTGTATGAGCTCATCGTTGAATACGGGGGAAGCATTACCGCAGAGCACAATGACGGAATTGTCCGGACGCCTTTTGTAGAGAAAATGTTCGGAACGCCGATGTACCGGCTTTTTAAAGAGGTAAAGCATATTCTTGACCCTCAAAACATTTTCAATCCCGGTAAAAAAGTGGGAGGAACTCTCGCGTATTTCAAAGCTCATATAAAGGGATCAGGGGAAGTTCACAAATAAATCAAGCGTGATACAATAAAGAGGAGAAGGCTCGAAAGAGCTTATTAGCAGATTTTCTTATATAAAAAATGTCAAAAATAATTATCGTCATTGTTATTATCGTGCTCGTGCTTCTTGGTTGGATGTATTGGAAAAGCACAAGTTCCACAGAAACTCCGGTAGTGAGTCCTGTGGTGATTCAAGCAACAGCTACTCCGCCACCATCTGGTATTTCTACAACGGATACTTCTGATGCTTCTTTCGACGCTGATCTAAAGGCTGTGGACAGTGGCATGGCGGATTTGAATACTGACGCAGCAAATGCTGATGCCGGACTCAAAGATCAATCAACTTACTAGATAAAATTTTTCCCACAATCATATGAATACTAAATATAAATTCCTCGTTGCTTCTTCTTTAGGTCTCACACTTCTGGCTGGCGTCGCTCTTCCTGTAATTGCAGAAGATGGCGGAAATGCGACAGGTACGCCGGATCGCGGAGGGAAAGACAGAATGGGATCATCGACCGAAAAGTTTCGGGGAGATGCGGACCGGGGATCCAAAACAAAATGGGATGGTGATCTTTCTAAACTTATCGAAAGGGGGGATAAAGAAATTGACAGGCGTATCGCTGCTCTTCAAAATCAAAACGATCGAATACAGTCTGCAAAACGAGTATCTGACGAGGGCAAATCTATGATTGCCGGTTCAATACAGTCTCAGATCGATATCCTTACTGTACTTAAGACAAAAATTGATGCTGATACAGATGAAGCAACCCTTCGAACAGATCTGAAGTCAATAACAGCGTCTCATCGTATTTTTGCACTCGTAATGCCCCAAGCGGCTATTACTGCTGCAGCTTTGCGAATTGAAACAATTGCAGGAAATCTCGCAACGATTAGTGGAAAGCTCAAGACTCGAATTACTACGGCACAAGCAGCGGGTAAAGACGTTACCGCTGTGAATACGACCTTGGCACACATGAACGCGCAAATTGCTGATGCTTTGGTCCAGGCAAAGGCGGCAAAAGACAGGATTTCCGGACTTGTACCAGATAATGGGGATAAGACAAAAGCAGAGGCTAATAGAGCAGCTCTTCTTGCAGCTCGAGCAGATATAAAAGTAGGCGCCGCAGATCTTCGGGATGCCAGGAAAGATGCAGAAACAATTTTGAAAGCACTGAAGGGATTTAATTCTGGTGATAAAAAATCTGATGAGGAAACGCCTTCTCCTTCACCTACTGCTACATCTGTCGCAACACCAACGGCTACTCCATCTCCAACAACTTCTCCGACAGCAACTCCATAAGGAGATATGGTATTTCTGGTTATTTCATTTATTGCTGGATTACTCACAGTTCTTGCGCCTTGCGTGCTCCCACTTTTACCCGTTGTCATTGGTGGCTCTCTCGCCGGTGAAGAAGTAAATAGAAAAAAAGCTCTCACAATTGTCATTGCTCTTGGGATATCGGTGATCCTTTTCACTTTTATTCTAAAAGTAAGCACTGCATTCATCGCTATTCCGGAAAGTCTCTGGATGTGGATTTCTGGAACAATTCTCATTCTGTTTGGACTCATTACTCTTTTTCCTTCGCTTTGGGATAATTTGAAATTTGCTGCCCGTATTAATCAAAAATCGAATAAGATTTTAGGCGTCGGGTATCAGAAAAAAAGTTTTTGGGGAGATATTATTATCGGAGCATCGCTCGGGCCCGTTTTCTCGAGCTGTAGTCCAACCTATTTTATTGTTTTAGCTACAGTCTTGCCTGCAAGTCTTTTTCTAGGGACGCTCTATCTTGTCTCGTATACCGTAGGACTTTGCCTCGCCTTGTTCGCAATCTCTGTTGTCGGCCAAAATATTCTAAACAGGATTGGAGATATGGCTGATCCAAAAGGGTGGATCAAAAGAGTGCTTGGAATTCTTTTCATTCTTGTTGGTCTCGCAGTTATTACGGGGGTTGATAAGCAGATCGAAGCGTCTCTTTTACTAAATGCCGGAGTGTTCGATATCACTCAAGTTGAGCAAAAGCTTCTGAAATTAAATGAAAAGCCTGCTTTAACAATTCCTTCTGTAAAGCCTTCCGAGTCGGCAACTCCAACAGAAATTCCAGTCACTTCCGTGAAAGCAACGGAGTCTGTTGCGACAGAAACTCAAGAACAAATAAAAAAAGATATTGCGGAGAAGCAAAAAATGTTCCTGCTTGCCCCGGAGCTCGTTTCTCCAGACGGGTACATAAACACGGGCGGGAAACCAATCAACCTCGCCTCTCTTCGCGGAAAAGTGGTGCTTCTCGACATTTGGACGTATAGCTGTATCAATTGCCAGCGCACCTTGCCGTATCTCAAGAGCTGGTATGCAAAATACAAAGACCAAGGACTCGAGATTATTGGAATCCACACTCCCGAATTTGCATTTGAAAAAGTCTTGAAAAATGTCGAAGATGCCGTCGCGCGTTTCGGTATCAAGTATCCGGTTATTCTCGACAGCGAGTATAAGACCTGGAATGCTTACGGAAATCAGTATTGGCCTCGCAAATATCTCATCGATATCGACGGTTTTGTTGTTTACGATCATATCGGAGAAGGGAATTATGAGGAAACCGAGAAAGCTATTCAAAAAGCGCTTTTGGAGCGAAGCCACAGGCTGGGTACAGAAGTAAAAATGGGCGATGTTACGGAAAGTCCTGTGGGAGAAATCGACTCTACTCTTTCAAAAATTGCTAGTCCCGAAACATATTTTGGTTCCGCTCGGAATGAGGATCTCGCAAATGGAAATTCGGGCGTATCGGGGATGCAAACATTCACTCTTCCGCAGAGCATAGCCAGGAACAAACTGTATTTGGGCGGGAAATGGAATATTCAAGAAGAATTTGCAGAAAATAGCGGTAGCGGGGAAATCGCCTTCAAATATAATTCAAAAAATGTCTATATGGTGGCAAGTTCGGACGCCGGCGCAGATATAGAAATCTGGCAAGATGGAAAATTACTAAATACGGTGCGTATAAAGGAAAACCGTCTTTACTCTTTAATAGAAGGTAAAGATTACAGCGAACATACTTTGGATATAAAAATAAAAAGCCCGGGAATGAAGGCTTTCACATTCACTTTCGGGTAGTTTTAGCGCTAAATTTCATATAGAATTATTCCTATGAAAAGCTTTGGACAAGAAGGTCCCCTGTCGAGAGAAGTAGAAGAAATCAGAAAAGAGGATGAGTCTAATAGAACATCTCCGGAGGGTTCTTTTGACGAGTCAAAAAATATTGAATTACGAGAGAAACTCGCGCGAATCAAAGAGAAGGTTTCAACAAGTTACCAAAATGTTGCCAAGATAATCCTAGAGTTTCGCAGCATCATAGAGAAAAATCCTGATATATCGAGACACGATCTTATTGATGAGGTATACAGGAGACGCCACCAAGGAGAAATCACCGATATACAGGCGGGAAACCTTATTGAGGCATCCCATGCATACGCTAGCCAGCATGAGACAGTAGAAGAACACGCTAGGCTCTATCCGGAAGCTTCAGCTTTGTATGAAGCTTGTTTTGGTAAAAAACCGAAAGGAAGAGTAGAAATGAAAGTATTGCCGATTTGTTTTTATATCCAATGCTACGATTCAGAAGATTATGCATTTGCTCGAGCCGTGGGAAGCGGTATTTCTTCTCCTTCTGTAGATGATGTAGAAAAAATACCATCTTCAATTGGATGTGCTTTGAGTAAAACAAGAATTTCTGATCTGAACGATGCGGTGACGCTTGAGAATACCGAGCGCGTCCTTCGACACAAAGAGATAGGTGTATCCAAGGAAATCAAAGAACAAGATTTTATTTGGGATGAAAAAAGGTGGGACTATGCTCACCTCTCGGTAGGAGATTTAACCTGCGATATAAATTGCTTTCCGGAGGAGAAAGGGAAGCCGAATTTAATTGCCGTATTTAATCTTGAAAATGGAGAAGGTGTAACGGTAGAACGGGTGAAGAAGTCGGGAAAGATTATTTTAAAAGTGGCAGGCGAGGTAGTGCAAGAGGAAGAATTTGTGTTCCCGCTAGAAAAAAAAGGGGTTCAATATGGGGAAATTGTTATAGGAACGAAAGAAATGAGGTTTCGAAATACAAGTGGGCAAAAGGCCAGTATCGGAAAGACAGAATATATCGATGAGAAAGAGATTGATCAATCTGCTTCAGAAATGACACGAATTCACGAAGAACAACACATTTTCAATCGTCTTTTTAAACCCGCCTCCGACAGTCCGTGGTTGTTTGTGGATTCTGTGAGTCGGGGAGAAGCGATAAAGGACAAATCTAAGACGACGGAGATTTTAAGAGATTTTTTCAGACTTATTCGCGCTGAAATCTATGATCAAAGGGCGAGGGATGAAATTTTAGCCCAATACAAAGGCGGGGAAATGGTGGACAAAATTTTCGGCATTATGTCTGAAGAGCATTCCTCTTATGATTACCCAACAGAATACAAGGGGGTGATTCAAGCAGAAATTGAGCGTATCTCCGAGTTCTATGCAAAACGCAGTAAGGATTTGCGTAAGATGTTCAGTAAGAAAAATATGAAAGACGCCTATTTACAATCTGTTTTTAAAGAACTTTATTTCGACGAGCTTTCTGCGTGGATAGGAACCATAAAGACGCTTGAAGAGAAAAAATATAGTCGGGATGAAATAGTTGCTCTTTTGACACAAGAGCATGTGCACGGATGGAGAAAAATCGCTCGACGTACTCCCACAAAAGAGGTGACCACGGCCGAAGAGACTTAACAGCTTTTTTACTGAATAGCTTGAAAATAAAATTTCCCACAGCGTGAGCCGTAGGAAATTCGATAACGTTTGTACTGTCTGGTCTTTACTCAACCGCCTCTGCCAAGGTCGCATCCGGCCAATGAGCGACGTCATCCGGAATATAATCGGAAGTCGTCGGCAGGCCAAGGATATCCTTGTAGGGATTGTCCTGGCGAATTGCAAGCGATTCACTCACGGATGCGATTTCTTTTGCCGAGAAAGGAACGGGGCATCCGCCACCTCTCAGGCAGAGTTCGCCCCGCAATTCCCCTTCGAGAATAATGGCGTACTCCTCCCTTGGGGCGTCCTGACGAAGCCAAACTTGGCCGTCAGCCGTAACAATGATGCCTATGCCACGACTCTCACCCCATTTCCAACAATGATCTTGATGCAAGCAAATGGCGACGCTTGTCATAGGATCTCTCAGGGGATGGTAACTTATCCCCGTGGCGTGAACGTAGCCGGCCTTTCGAAGCCTTTGGAGAAGGCCGGGATCGAGCATTTCGAAACTTTTGTAGAAAAGCATTCTTTCTCCTTGTCTCGCCCTTTGGCGGTTTGAGTTCCTGAGAAGAAACGTACCTGTATTTTAAACTTTTGTCAATTTTTTATCCCTTATTTATCAACACATTTGGTCATTTAGCTTGGACTCGTTATACTAAAGCTATGACGGAATCTTCTGACACAGAAATTGCAGTAATCGGAGGCGGATGCTTCTGGTGTACTGAAGCGGTTTTTAAAATGCTTCGCGGGGTCAGTTCTGTGTTGCCTGGATACGCCGGCGGAGAGAAACCGAATCCTTCGTATGAAGATGTTTGCGCAGGCATGACAGGACATGCAGAAGTTATACAAATAAAGTTCGATCCCGCACAAGTAAAGTTCGAGGATCTCCTTACCGTATTTTTTGCTTCGCATGATCCAACGACAATGAATCGGCAGGGGAATGATGTCGGCACGCAGTATCGCTCAATTATTCTCTACACGACCGGAGAACAAAAAATAAAAGCAGAAAATTTTATCAAAGAGCTCAATGCTTCGAATCCGAATGGGAAACCGATTGTGACGGAAATTAAACCACTCGAAACTTTCTACGAAGCAGAAAATTATCACCAAAATTATTTTGCCCGCAATCCCGGAAATCCATATTGTGAAGTTATCATTAATCCTAAGTTAGAGAAGGTGCAAGAAAAGTTCGCGAATCTATTAGCAGATAAATCAAAACAAAAATGACAAAAGGAGATATGCCAATGCCAAAAAATGAAGAGGAGTGGAAAGAGAAGCTTACCGAGGAAGAATACCGAGTTTTACGGGAAAGGGCTACGGAAAGGCCTTTTTCGGGGAAATTTCTTGCTGAAAAGCGAGATGGAATGTATGTTTGCAAGGCTTGCGGCAATCCTCTTTTTTCTTCGGACGCAAAATTTGATTCTGGCACCGGCTGGCCAAGCTTTGACCAAGCTCTTCCCGGCGCTGTAAAAAATATTGAAGACCGCTCTGGCGGAATGGCTCGCACAGAAATTGTGTGCGCGAGATGCAGTTCCCATCTTGGACATGTATTTGATGACGGTCCGACAGAAACAGGCAAGCGATATTGTCTCAATTCCGTCTGCCTCGATTTAGAAGAAAAGAAAAACTGAAAATCAAAAAACAGAGGTCGAAAATTTGGCTCACTTGAGCGACTTAAACGGGTGGAAATGTACCAATCCCGTTTTTTGTTTTTTAATAAGATTTCCACATTGATTTCTC